>CAYIAN010000052.1:0-2935 GCA_964361435.1 uncultured Candidatus Saccharibacteria bacterium | reverse complement strand
ATCGATAATCAAATTTGGACAATCTTTTCACTCTCTGGCCTCTTCTTCGCTTGTTGTTATCCTCCACCACTCCGACACCACTTTTGGCCTAACTTATTCCACATGACCGTCACCACTTGAGAAGTACCTTCTTCTACTAGTCCGTCACCGGTTATTCCACCAGGACGACACCAGTTTTAAGCAATTTATTCCACCTGTTGGTCACCGCTAGTAACCAACTATGATGGCCTCTTAACCCTAATAAAAAAGGCAGGAGGCCATCATGAAAAAACCGACGAGGATGCTTATTATGGAGCGAAAAATTGTGGAGCGACTGATTGAAGGCCATACCTTTAATTCAATTACACGGGACTTAAAAGTTGGGAAGAGAAGAATTAAGCGTCTTTACAGTAAAGCACTTTTGGCGGGTTATATTACGCTTTTACGGCCATTGCCGGCGTTCCCAGAGAAATTATTTATTGAGGTAACTCCCCCACCTGAAACAAAAACAACTCCGAAGAAGAGTCCCTACGATGAACTGCTTTTGCCCTACATTGAGGATATCAAAGCGAAGATTAAGCTTGGTTATCACCAGGTAACAATTTTAGAAGAACTTCCCATCAAAATTCCAAGCTCTAGTTTTAGTCGTTATTTAAAACGTCATGGGTTGGAATATAAAAAGAAAACAAGAGAAGGAGTCATCCCTGAAATTTTCTCATTCCCTGGAGAAGTGCTGCAACTGGATTGGGGAAAGATAAGAGATGTTATTGATCCAGAAACAGGAAAAAAGAAAACACTATGGGCACTGGTGGGGGTGCTGGGATTTTCTCGGTTTATGCTGGTGAAATTGGTGTGGACTAACTCGGTGGAAGTGACCATGGGGGTAATCGAAGAAATGCTCTGTGAACTGGGAGGGTCTCCCAGAAAAATTGTGTCAGATAATCCCAAATGTTTTGCCACTACGGCATCGCTCTATGAACCCATAATCAACATAGCAATGGAAAGGTTTGCATCACACTACGGAATGATTTTGGAGTGCCTTCCCCCTCGCCGTCCAGAACTCAAAGGAAAAGTTGAAAGACTCATGCCCTATGCCCGAAGGTTGTTCGAGTCTTATGGAGACTTTATAAGTCTTGAAAGTGCCCAAGAATTTATGAATAAAAAGCTCATTATGGCCAATGAAAGAAAACATGGGACATTAAAGAAGCGTCCGGTTGATATGCTTCTGGTCGATGAATTAAATTTTTTAAAAGAGCTGCCATCGTTAGGTTTTGTAAGGGAAGAATACCAAGATTCAAAAGTGAGGAAAGATGGGCATGTGTGCTTCCGCGGAAAATATTATTCAGTGGGGGATCAATTTATAGGGGAAGATACTTTTATCATTGGAAACTCTGAGACAGTGACAATTTATTTAAAGGGAGAACTTCTGGAGTCCCATCCAAGAGTAAAAAACAGCTATCAAGTGAAGTCGACCAAAAAACACCATCTAAAGCATTGGGATCAGATTCAAAATGACTATGGAATGTATTTAGAGAGGGCAAAGGCAATTGGAGAATCAGTGGAAACAATGGTGTCGATTATTTTAAAGCAAGGAAATGGGTTTGTGGATACCAGGAAAGTGTGGGGAATTTTGAGTTTAGATAAAAGTTATTCTAAGGACAAAATAAATCGGGGATGCAAAATGTGCTTGGATATTGAGCAGCTTAGTTATCAGGCGTTAATAAGAATATTAAAAATAAATGATGGCCTATTACAAACAAAGGAGGAAGTAGGGCCTATGGGGAAAAATAAATATGCAAGGTCGACAGAAGATTACGTTGAAAAAGTAAATTTAAATTAGGAGGAAGTAATGAGTGTAAAAAACATTGAATCGCTTCTGCGGAGTTTGCGCTTGTCAGCGGCAGCGAACGAATTGGAATCAGTTTTAGCAGCGCAGAAAAAAGCAGTGAGCTTGGGGTGGGTGGAGGATCTTTTATCTAAGGAATTGGATTGTAGACGAGAAAAGGCATTACAAATAAGGATTAAAAGTGCCAAGTTCCCCGAGTTAAAAAGTACTGAGAACTTTGACTGGGATTTTAACCCTGAGATCAACAGGGAAAAGATCGAAGGTTTAAATAGCCTAGATTTTTTGAAAGACAATAAAATTGTTTTATTATTGGGGCAACCAGGCACAGGAAAAACCCACATTGCTCTTTCACTGGCACTAAAAGTGGTGTGCCAAGGAGAGCGAGTCTTTTGCACTAGTCTTAAAAGATTGATTCAAGAGATACGAATTGCGAAGGAAAGGAACACCATGGATAAACTTTTTAAGAAAATTCTAAGTTCAAAACTTTGGATATTGGACGATTGGGGGGTTGTAAGTATGCCCAGAGATATTGGGGAAGAAGTGTTTGATTTACTTGATCGCAGGAAATATAGCTCATCAATGATCTTAACGTCGAATCGTGATGTCACTGAATGGCCAGAAGTCTTTTCTGATCGAGTATTGTCATCAGCAGCACTTGATCGGATTTTTGACCGCGCTGAAATTATAGTTTTTAAAGGAAAAAGTTACAGATTAAGTGGAAGGATAGAAATTAGGAGTGACAAACTTGAAATGCTAAACTAAATGAATGTTGCGAAAGACTGGTGTCGCTCTGGTGGATGAAAAGTGGTGTCGGAGTGGTGGAAGATAACACCAAGATGCATAAGACATGCCGCTGGCACAAGAAAGAAGGCCAAATAACGGTGACTAAAGGAAAAAATAGCTCCTATTTGGACAATAACTGTAAACGCTGCCAAAGATTGACATAACCAACCATATTGTGCCACCGACCTTCCTAAATCTGTGACTGTTGGACGTGACAGAATAATCATTGCCATGTTGTCAGAAAAAATCCACTCAAGTCCAGTGAATCTCAGTTTTTGTAATCCAGCTTCTAAATAAACTAGTAGTATATAAAACCGTATCAATTGG
>CAYIAN010000051.1:0-3297 GCA_964361435.1 uncultured Candidatus Saccharibacteria bacterium | reverse complement strand
GGAATAATAATCGCCAAGGCTATCAAGCCCACTATCAAACCAATGAAAAGAAGTAACATTGGCTCCAGGAAAGAAACCAGAATTTTGATTGAGGAATCTATTTCCGACTCGTAGAATTCAGATAAGGTTTGCAGAACTTCTTCCATATGACCGGCCTTCTCGGAAACGGCGATAAGACTCACCACCACTCTCGGGAAATAGGTTTCCTTTTTAAAAGCCTCCCCCACGGTCAAACCCTTCATTATCCCCTCCCTGGAAATACGTAAAAGAACTGTTTTCAGCTCGCTTGAACCAACGGCGCCAGCGGTAATCTCTAGGGAATCCAAAATGGGCGTACCAGATCTCATTAAAGAAGAGAGGGTGCTTGCAAAGCGTTGAATAGATATCTTCTGGACTATCTCGCCCACGAGCGGTAAATGCCCCACTATTCTTCTGCCCATTTTTCTTCCTGGTGTGGTCTTAGAAAAGAAATACCAAAGACTGAATCCGACGCCTGCTAAAAACAAGATGATGAGAATCATGTACTTATTGAGAAAAAGGCCCAACCCAAAAACTATTCTAGAAAATGTCGGAGGTTCTATATTCCCAGATAAAAAAGTTTGCGCTATTTTCGGCAAAACCAATGTAAGCATCAAAAAGAGAACCATTAACGAGAGGCTGACTAGGGTGATCGGATAGATTAAAGCTCCCCTAATTTTAGACCTAAGCTCTTTCTCTTTTTCTAAATCAGAACTTAATCTCCCAAATACGCGTTCTAAATTCCCTGAAGTTTCTCCGGCGCGCAATAAACTCACAAAAACAGGTGAGAATTGTTTGGGGTGATTGGCGAAGGCCGTATGCAAAGGTTGCCCCTTACCCAAGGCGTCTTTCACTTCGAGAAGAAGGTTCCTCATCGCTGGTTTATCGAAATCAGCCACCAAAATATCTATGGCCCTAAAGAGATCCGTTCCTACCTTAAGCATTAAAGCCAGGTATCTCGTGATAAAAACTTTGTCCTCAATGGTTATCGACTCTCCAAGATTTTGAGAAAAGAGATTCTTCTTTTCTTTGGATTTAATCGATACTGGATGCAATCTCCGCTGCGACATCCAACCCAAAACGGCCGCCGATGAATTGGCATCCATATCTCCTTCGATAATCTTGCCGTTAGGATCCGACGCTATGTAATGGAATTTAGCCATCTTACTCTCTAATTACCCTAAGAATTTCATCTATAGTCGTCATGCCACGCTCGGCCTTGCGCAAACCATCTTCAAACATAGTCTTCATGCCTTCTGCTCGTGCTGCCTGCTTCAACTTATCCAAAGAAAGCTCCGTATCATTGATGATTTCTCTTATCCCATCGCTTACATTCAACACCTCATAAATACCTATTCTCCCTTGATAACCAGTGTATCCGTCTGCGGCACAACCCCCCCCACGATAAAGACGTTTAGGTAGCACTACCTCATTCGGGTCTAATCCCAACTCTTCTAGCTGCATCTTTATTGCAGAAATAGTTCCCTCATCTGGAGCGTATGACTCAATACACTCTAAATGTACCTTCCTTACAAGTCTTTGGGCTAATATGGCATTCAACACTGCCGACACAAGAAATGGAGGGATGTTCATATCCATCAATCTAGGAATAGCCGTTGGGGCATCATTGGTGTGCAAAGTGGAAAGCACCAAGTGACCGGTTAAAGCTGCCTGTACCGCTATTTCTGCTGTTTCAGAATCTCTAATCTCACCGACCATCATAACGTTCGGGTCTTGTCTCAAGAAAGATCTCAATCCTCCTGCGAAAGTAATGCCGGCAGCCGGGTTAATCTGCGTCTGGTTAACGTAATTTATGTCGTACTCAATAGGATCCTCTATAGTTACAATGTTAACCTCCGGTTTATTTAACAAACTCAAAACCGAGTACAAAGTAGTGGTTTTCCCAGAACCAGTAGGACCAGTAACCAAAACCATTCCGTAACTCTTTCTAATGTTATCCTCCAGGAGCTTAGCCGTATCGTCAAGCATCCCTAGCTCTCTGAATGAAAGGGGTCTAGACGTTGATAGCAAAAGTCTCATCACGATTTTCTCTCCATAGAAAGTGGGCATTACCGAAACTCTAATATCTACCACTGTCCCGGCGCTCTGGTATCTAAACCTTCCGTCCTGAGGCTTGGAGTGCTCGTCTATTTTAAGTTCGGAGAGTAATTTAATCCTCGCGGCTATGGCGGGGTGAACTTCTTTTGGAATTCTCAATATCTCGTGGAGCACCCCATCAATTCTGTATCTGATAATGATGTATTCTTTAAAAACCTCCATATGGATATCGGAAGATCGCAAAGAAAGAGCGTATGAAATAACATTATCTACAATTGCCACTATCGGCACATCCTGTGCCGCTTCGTCTCCTTTTGTCTTGCTACGCAAAGAAAGCCTAATGTTGTCTTCAATAACCTTCTTGAAATTCTGTACGGTAGTTTTCCCATACAGGGAAAAGCCGATATTGAGGGAGTTTTCCGAGGCCAAATAAGGGATAATCCTCGTTTTTATGTATCTCTCAAGAAACTCTAAATCCACTAGATTACTCGGGTCCTCCAGAGCAACGGATACGGATGCATCTTCTCCCCTTGCAAAAGGAACTGCCCGTTTTTGGCGCGCTATTTCCTCCGGTAGGAGATTTAGTACATTAATATCTATCTTGTTCTCCTCCAGTTCTATTAAGGGAACATTTAAATAACGGGAGGCTACGTTACGGAAGTAGTCATCCGTGATGATATTTTTGGAAACCAACGTTTCTGCTATGGTATTTCCAAGCCTGCTGGCCTCCCCGGCAGCACTGTTAAACACCTCTTCGCTGATTAAACCATCAGCGAGTAAAATCTCTTTAAGTTTATTATCTGGTATCTGAGTCATACGCAAAACTAACTGTATTGCTACAACTCAATTCTATCATAGAGTGTGATGATTAGATTTTCAGCAACAGCCATAAGGGGCTAGTTTCTACCCCCCACTGGATGTAAATAATGGTTAAAATGGCGACACCAGTCCACAGATAGTACAATGGCAAGCGTGTGTTTACCCCTCGCAATTTATTACCTATATGCCATAAGAGATATATAGCCATTAAAGATGGAAAATAAAGGATCCACCCCGGATGACCCACCAGGAATATCGACATTGCAGCGAGATATATCTCCTGTTCCTCTAGTAGTATTTTTCCCCTCCGTTTATTGGTCTTGTTCAAAGCCAGAATCAAAATGCCTGCAACTAGTAGGGAGATGACGTACGGGGCAAAGATTCTAGTGAAAGCATAGAACA
>CAYIAN010000050.1:0-3376 GCA_964361435.1 uncultured Candidatus Saccharibacteria bacterium | reverse complement strand
AAAATACCTTTTTTTATTGGCTAATGCATCTGGTTCCAACGAAAAAGATCCCGAAGCCATGAAGAAACTTTGGGAAGAAGTAGATCGGCAACAAAAGTTACTTACTGAAAGTGGTTGCCCGATAATCCCTGTGTGTATGGGCGCAGCATCCGTTACTGGGGATGCGGGAAAAATAGATGTGGAATTGCGTGTTGAGCTTAGAAAAAGCACTTCATCCAGTGATATTAAAGAAAAGCAGGAGGTACTGGATTTATACAGACAGACAGCGGCCGAACTCAATGGTGAGTATGCAAGTTTGCTGGAAGAAGAGACGCCGATACCACCTGTGTATTATACTTTCCAACCTTTTGCTTTTGGACCAAATTTGCACTGGAATACAGCAGCAGAAACTAGCGAAAAACAGATTATCTGCCACTCAAATATCATTATTGAAAATGCGGTCATAACAGAGATTCCCATGTTGCGTAGGATATTCCCAGAAGAGACGTTCTCGGATTTAGATTATAAAGAAGCGATTATTCTTGAGACTGTATTGCATGAACTGGCCCACGCAGTGGTTCCTCAAAGCGATGAGCGAGTTAAATCCAGATTGGGTGAAAGAAAGAACGCAGATGTGCTGGAGGAAATAAAGGCGGATATTGTCGGGATGCTGGTGTTAAAGAGAAGCGATGAGAAACACCCCCTTGAAGAATCTGAGTTGCGCATGCAATTGATAGCAAAATTGGGTGCGATTATTGAGTATCTTACCTCCTCATCCATGACGGGGGAGATGGGGCAAGCTTATTACTACGCCGGATTACTTGAGATAAAAGAACTGGTAGATAAGGGGGTTATTGAACCGAGTGGGTCTGGATATAGGATTGTGGACTACAGAAAAGGTATAGATATTCTGGCTGCGAAAGGAGTAGAGATACTCGAAAGACTTTATTTAGATGATGCCTCCGATAAGGCCAGAGTCGAGGAATTCCTTAAAGATATACCGTCAATAATTGATGAGCCATCCGTGCAAAAACTCACCTCTTTTGCGGAATCGGTTCGTTGATGGGGTTATTTATCGGGCCCTTTAACCTTTACAACCCCCGCTTATCAAACATACAATCAACCGGAAAGCGGTAAACCGCCCATAGCTCAATGGTAGAGCAGCTGCCTCTTAAGCAGTTGGTTCCAGGTTCGAGTCCTGGTGGGCGGACACCTTCATCTACTTGTATAATGAGAATATGGATATTCCTAGAGAAATCCAAAATATCAGTCAGAAACTGGCTGATTCTGGGTATAAGGCATATCTCGTTGGTGGGTGTACCAGAGATCTATTCTTGGGGCAGAAACCTAATGATTGGGATATTGCAACGGATGCCAAACCGGAAAAGATTCAAAGTATCTTCGAAGATGCCTTCTACGAGAATGAGTTTGGAACGGTTGGAGTGAAGAGTGGGTCGGAAGATCCTACGTTAAAAGTGGTTGAGGTAACGACTTTTCGCAAGGAAGGCAAATATACAGACAAGCGTCATCCAGACGAGGTAATATTTGCTAAATCAATTAAAGACGATCTCTCTCGCAGAGATTTCACGATCAATGCGATAGCTATAGATTTGATAGGAGATGAGGATCCCATAGATCCATTTGGGGGCAGGGATGATTTGAAAAAAAAAGTGATTCGAGCGGTTGGTAATCCTAGGGAACGCTTTGGAGAGGACGCCTTGAGGTTAATGAGGGCGATGAGGTTCTCGGCTCAGTTGGGATTTCAAATTGAGAAAGAAACCTTGGAGGCGATCAGGAAAGAAGCCCAATCAATTAGGAATATAGCCTTGGAGAGAGTGCGGGATGAATTTTCGAAGCTTTTAATGTCGGAGGGAGCAGCGGGTGGGGTAAGGCTCCTTCAAGAAACGGGTCTCTTAGGGGAGATTGTCCCCGAACTTGCTGCGGGTGTGGGGGTAGAGCAGAACAAACATCATATATATGACGTTTTTGAGCACAACGTGCATTCATTGGAATACGCAATCCAGAAAAACTTTCCACTCGATTTGAGATTGGCATCTTTGCTGCACGACGTAGGAAAGGTTGGCACAAGAGAATGGAGAAATGACCCAAGGGGAGAGAAAGTTAAAGACGGCAGAAAAGGAGATTGGACTTTTTACCAACACCAATACTTAGGAGAAAAACTCTCAAAAGATATCCTTAACCGTCTGAAATACCCACGGGAAGTTGCGAAAAGAATAGCGCTCTTGGTTCGAGAGCACATGTTTGTATATGATCCGGAGATTGTAACGGAAAAAGGAGTACGTAGACTAATTAGAAGAGTGGGCGAAGAGAATGTGGATGCTCTAATTAAGGTACGTGAGGCGGATCGTATTGGTTCGGGTGTACCCAAGGCCCAACCGTACAGATTAAGGCATCTTCAAGCCATGATTGAAAAAGCAAAAGAAGAGCCGGTAAGCGTCAAACAACTGAAGGTTGATGGAAATCTTTTAATTAAAGAACTCAAGATGGAGCCCGGTCCTCGCATGGGTCAAGTCTTGGCGATTCTCTTGGAGGAAGTTATAGAAGATCCCAAGAAAAACACGAAGAAAGATTTAATGGAGAGAGTTAAGGAGTTTAGTATTCTCTCTGATAAAGAACTAGATGTCTTTTCTAGGAAAGCGAAGGAAGTTGCTAAGGAAGAACAAAAACGATTAGACGATACTATAAAAGAGAAATACTTTGTGAAATAATTACAAACTACGGTTTAGTGATAATCCTGTCTGCGATCCCTAAGCTCTTTGGCTTTTTCGATAGCCGTTGCTCCGTCTATCTCCCCATTCTTATATGCTTCCTCTATTAGGTCGAGTTCGTCCCCTTCAGAATCAACTGATCCAGTTCTCATTATCTCGTGCCTGATGGCCCTTAAGACAACGAGGGGATCGTTGACAACCTTTTCCAGAGGTTCTTCGCTACTTGGTTTCGGTCCTTCGTACATGTCTTTAGTATACCCAAGCGATGCAAGAAGAGGTAGTTGATTGACTCCATAACTAGGGAGAAGTAATTTATGAAATAGCCTTAAGGAACAGGATACGGATCGTAGTGTTAGCGGTAGCACGCAGGCTTCGGGTGCCTGTAGTCTGGGTTCGAATCCCAGCGGTCCGACAGATAAGGGATATTATATTGAATATAGATAGAATAGTAATAAAGGTAAAGGCGTTTTTGCGCCGAAAGATTTTAAGGAAAGAGAAGAAATATTGATAGATTATAGCTGGAAATCAGAAGAGACTTCGGGTATAAAATGGTTTCAAGCTGAGCGGTAGGGCCTATAGTTTAGTGGCAGAACAGTGCTTTCGCATAGCACAAACGGGAGTTCGATTCTCCCTAGGTCCACACTTGACTTTACATATTTTTTGTGTTA
>CAYIAN010000049.1:0-3625 GCA_964361435.1 uncultured Candidatus Saccharibacteria bacterium | reverse complement strand
GGGGCCCGGGGGTTAACGGTAAGACACGTCGATGGCATGGATGAGTTGGGGGTTCGATTCCCCCCGGGTCCACTTAAAAAGAGTTCTCTGTATTGGGAAGCAATTCCTGTATTCTAATTCTTCCTTCTGGATCAATCGGGTTACCCGTAAGGTATAACTTTTTTAACTTGCGAAGCTGACCTATCTCTGTAGGTAGACTACTTAAGTCATTGCCCGTTAAGTCTAGGGTCTCTAGGTTTACTAGGGTGCCTATCTCTGGAGGTATTTTCTCAAGAGCCGAATCAGTAATCTTTATATTAACAAGCGAGGTAAATTGACCCACCTCTGAAGGGATAGATTTAATACTACCGCCTTCTATGGAGAGGACTTTAAAATTATATTCTTTGTCGAAAATTTGAAGATCCGTTAAGGGAAACTCCTTAATATTTTCTTCTTTGAGATAGGCAACTCCTGTATAATTTGTGTCGTATGTCTCGGCTGGCTCGGTGAACACCCAGAACTTACTGATCAACAAAAAAACTAGCCAGACAACCAGAGCCAAAGACGTTAGAATAAGTAAAACAGACTTAAACCGAGGTTCCAACTTCATGTGCCTCGTTGATTATATCATAACTCAATTGACACTGTCCCGGTGAACCCCTAGAGTTACATTAAATTAAGTGTATTAACTCAGACTTTTGATGTTAGAAACTAGAGACCAAAATCTACCAAAACTCAGCCAGACTTCACCGGGAGATATTGATAGCTTGGGAAAAACACGCCCTAACAAACGAAGGCTTTTCTTTATTGCTGGCATCATCATCTTTACCTCAATGGGGTTGGGAGCGCTCACAATTTCATTATCAGATAATTTCATACACATGGAGGATCAACTGCTTGGCGAACCTTTTACTATTATCGATAAAATTATTATCGATAAAGCCGTCTTGAACAAACCAGGGTTTGTAGTGGTAAGGAATCTTAAGTTTTTTGTCGGCCAAAACAGGAACAAACCTATCATCACCGTTTCGATATTTCTTGAGAAAGGTGTCTATAGGAATATTGTTCTTGATCCCACAATAAACGAGATCGATTTTACGGATGGATATAAAGTAGGCGATAAAATACAAGCTTCTATTTATGAAGACGACGGGGACGGTCTTTTCAATGAAGACCTGGACAAGCCAGCCGCTTTGTTTTTTGGCAAGAAGATTCAGAGCACAGCGTTCTTTAAATAACATAATTTAATGCGCATAAAAGAACAATAACCATCTCTCTTTTGGGCTGCACCAACATGGTTAATCCACACCCTACATAAAGAACAGAACCAAAGAAGAAGACACCAAGACAACTATCCTTGAGCAATCTAATTACAGGATACGATTATATTAATGAGTTACCTGTAGACGTTCACGGATAGGGAAGTAAGGTTTGCGTCATTCACATTATTCTTAACTAGATCGAGGGTTTCAAATATCTCAATTCTGTCTCCGAATTGTATGTCGGAAAATGTTATAGGTTTTGTGAGACCACCTTCAATAAGGTTTACTTCCATAATCTTCATTCTGGGTGGGCTGAAGAAAACCGAGGTCACAACGCCATTCTTCCCCTCTATGGTAACCATCCCATCATAAGCGTAGTAACCAGGTGAACCAACGTAGTAGTGTTCAGTGGGGATTTTGATTTGTCCAGACTCCTGACTTGTCTCAACCACTATCCCCTCGAACTCGGTTGTAGTAACTAAACTGGCAAGGAAATCACTTGTCTCCAGAGTTGTTCGTCCAATCCACTCCAAATTAGACTTAGGTATGGAATAATTTACGTCTAGCTCGTCAACGAAAGCGAGAAAGGCTAGGTAAGGGTCTCTTTCAACTCTCTTCTCTTGAGTAAAGAGCATGAGAAACAGGACGAGTGCCACCAAAAGCAGCAAAACCAATTGTTTAGAATTTAATTTGTTCATTTATAATATCTTGCATTGTAGCATTTGTTTCGGCATTATCAAAAGAATGTGGAGAAACAAGATTTGTAATAGGGGTGGTTTAAGTGTGCGGTTTATCGAGAAGGGTAAATTTAAAAGTATCTTTTTTTTACTCATTGTAGCGACGTTACTTACAATCGTGGCTGTGTTAATGGCGAGGTCTAATTCAAACTACGGCGATAAATTAACCTTCATCTTAGAGGGATGCCAAAACAATAACGGATCGCTATCGTACAATTGTTTTAGAAACAAATTGACTCCCTTGGTTAAAAAGGATCATCTTCGGGAAATTGCATTTGCTCTCGATAGTTTATTCACTCAAGCAGACCCTTATAAGTATGGAGTCGTTTCCTGTCATGGTCCTGGCCATGTACTCGGCGAGATAGCCGTGGGTGAAAACATCGAGTGGGAGCAAATTGCCGAAAGTTGTGGTAGGTCCTGTGATTATGGTTGCCAGCATGGAGCTTTTGGCCAACTATTACAAGGAGACCAAAACTTTGCGAGCAACCTAAAAGATATTTGCATGCGGTTTAGTGATAATGATATCTCTCAATATAATTACGAGAATGAAAGTTGTTATCACGTAGTCGGGCACGCTCTAGGCGGGTTCTATCCGGGGGTCACCATTGCTCTTAATGCATGTGGAGAGTTCATGGAGGAATGGCAAAGAAGTAACTGTGCCGAGGGTACATTGATGGATTATTTTTTCGGCTCAACCCGGTTACCAGGTACATTTAAGGGCGGAGAAGAAGAAATTATTGCTTTTTGTAATGCATTACGACCAGAGTATGCACAAGTCTGCTTGGAAAACCTAGGTTTCTATGTATATTCAATTGTCCCCGATAAAGGAAAAGCAGCAAAGACGTGCCTTAAGGTTAGAGAAGACCTGCAGGAGTCATGCTTCTATTCATTAGGAAACCGTGTTTTTCTCTCATTTACTAAATCGCCCGAGGAGATAGTCCGGTATTGCTCCCAGACGGGGACATTTATGAATGCTTGCATCAGGGGAGCTATAGAAGGAGATGTAAGAGATATAATAACAGCAAGCAAAGAGACCGAATTTAGTCTTGCTTTGTGCCAGTCATTGGGCAAAGAAGGGCAAGAAGAATGCCTCCGTTTTTTAAGCAATATGGTGAATTACATCTGGGGAGAATAGGGGATCTCTAGATCTTGTATGTATTGTGAACCAATACGTCGTCGGCGAAGTAGTTGTGATTATCGCCGGATAGACTTAGGTTGTAGACATTGTTGACTCCGTCAATAAATTCCCTGGAAAAGACGGTGATTTCTATACCATCTGGCTCAAGGAGCCTGTCACCAACATTAATGTCATCAGCTCTCAACCACTTGGACTCGCTTGTAACCCACACCCTATGGTTGCCAGTTACCCTCAATGAACCGTTTATCACAACATATCCCCCCTCAACATCGGGGTGAGTTAGAAGCTTCACCACAGAATCTTCTACCATCTTGCCCTGCTTAATGTCATAGGATAGAACCGTATCTCCAGGCTGTATATCCTCGATATTTCTGTATGTGCCGTCCGCCATTAGAATCTTAGTCCCGGCTAGGAAGCACGCATATGAACCCTGACTGTAGGTATAGTATGAACCCTGACTGTAGGTATAGTAGGTGCTCTGACTGTAGGTATAGTAGGTGCTCTGACTG
>CAYIAN010000048.1:0-3641 GCA_964361435.1 uncultured Candidatus Saccharibacteria bacterium | reverse complement strand
CGCTCCAGAAAATCTCTCATCCGTTTTCCCCTTATGGTTACTCTAAGACCCACCATATTCCCCTCGCGGAGTTTGAATCCGGCAATGGATTTCTTCGCCGGCCGAGGTTGAGGCTTTTGACCAGTGATAGCCGCCAGGTCTTTGGTAATCTCAGGCAAGATGCTAGCCTCAAACTGAGCGTTTTGTCTCCACTTGCCAACCCCCACAGCTACCACTATTTTTTCTAAATCTTTGCTTTGCATTTCTTACAATGTCTTTCCTTTTTGTCTCCTTTGATCTCGAAGCTAACCCGAGTGGGTTTATTACAGGAAGAGCATACTATCTGAACATTTTCTATTCTGACCGCACCTGGAACAGAAACTATCTGACCTTTTTCTCCCTGCTTTTTGGGCCGCAAATTCTTTTTGAGGCGGTTTAAACCCTCCACCACAATTCTCTGCTTGGCTGGATATACCTTCAAAACCTTAGCTGACTTGCCGATGTCTTTTCCTTTGAGCATCACTACCTTATCCCCCTTTTTGATTTTCAGCTTACTTCCCACCATGGTTAAACAATTTCTTGAGCCAGCGAGGCTATCTTATCGTACCCTTTGTCTTTAATTTCCCTGGGGATGGGACCAAAAACTCTAGTGCCCCTGGGATCCCGCTTCCCTTTTTCAATAATCACCACGGCATTCTCATCAAACCTTACATACGTGCCGTCCTTCCTGTGCAAGGGCGCTCTCGTTCTGACCACCAACGCCTGTACAATTTCCTTCTTTTTAAGCAGCTTGCGCGGTTCGGCAACTTGGACTGAAGCCACAACAAGATCACCGATATTAGCGTGCATCTTGTTACTTCCCCCCAGTACTCTGAAACAGCGCACTATCTTGGCGCCTGAATTGTCTGCCACGGTTAGAATGGTGTTTTCCTGAATCATGATGCTTTTTCTTCTTTAATGAAGCCTATAACCTTCCAACGTTTTTCTTTGGATAGAGGTCTCGTTTCTTCTATTACCACCTCATCGCCCTCTTTGTATTTATTTTCCTCATCGTGGGCTTTGAATTTAGAAGTTTGTTTGAAATATTTGTGATACTTGGGGTGCTTCTTGTCAGTTACAACAGCCACGACAACCGTACGCTCCATTTTGTCGGAAACAACAGTGCCCTTCAGTCTTCGGTTGTATTTAATCTCTGCCATATTATTTTCCCTTTGGGTTATTCATTAACGTCAGAATGCGGGCAATCGTTTTCTTGGCATCCTTTACCTTCCTTATGTTCTTCACTTTCCCTGCAGCCAATTCAAATTTCAAAGCGCGAAGCTCTTCTCTGGAAACACCAAGATCCTTTTGTAAATCCACCGTTGTTTTCTTACTTAGTTTTTGAATTTCTGTTTTTTTCATTATCTTGGGCTATGCCTTTTTAACAAACCTGGTCTTGAAAGGCAACTTATGTTTTGCTCTATCAAAAGCGATTTTCGCCATTTCTTCAGAAATACCATCCAGTTCAAAAATGACTCTCCCTGGTTTTACGGGAAAAACATAGTGATCAACTGGACCCTTTCCTTTACCCATTCCCATCTCCGGCGGTTTAGCCGTTACTGGTTTATCCGGGAAAACTCTAATCCACATCCTTCCTTCACGTTTCAGATAGTGAGTAATGGCTCTACGAGCGGCCTCTATTTGTCTTGAGTTAAGCCAAGACATTCCGAGTGATTGTAATCCGTATTCGCCAAAGGAAACCTCCGTTCCACGGGATTCACTGGTACGCTTCCGGTTGCGGCCTTTGTGCCACTTACGGTGTTTGACTTTCTTGGGCATTAACATGGGGTTTACTTATTTTTCTCTTTTTCAAATATATCGCCCTTATAGAGCCACACCTTGATGCCGATTGACCCGTATGTCGTTACCGCAACGGTCTCTCCGTAATCGATGTTGGCGCGGATCGTGGTCAAAGGCAGTTTCCCTTTCTTAAGTTCTTCGGTACGAGCAATCTCTGCGCCGTTCAGTCTTCCGGCAAGTTTAATCTTAATTCCCTGAACTTCCCTATTTTGCATAGCGATATCGATGTATCTTTTCATTACCCTGCGGTACCGCATACGCTTCTCTAGATCGAAAGCCACGCTCTGGGCCATAACCGAGGCGGACACTTCTGTGCGTTTTACCTCTTCCACATTCAAATTAAGGGGGGCCGTTATGCCCACCTTCTTTTGAATAGTCTTGGAGAGATCCTCAATTCCCTTGCCACCACGGCCGATAACGATACCGGGCCGAGCAGCACGGATGGTAATTTTGTACTGTCCGGGAGTGCGCTCAATCTCAACTCTATCTATACCAGCTTTGACAATACTCCTTTCAATTATTTTCCTAATAGCCTCGTCTTCCTTGAGGTATTTCCTAAAGTTCCCGGCTGGGGGCATCCAACGGGAAATCCAATCCTTGTTGATCCCTAACCTATATGAAATTGGGTGAATTTTTCTAGCCATATTCTATATTGATTTCCTTTGGAAGAATTTACTGGCGAAGCCACCCTTCTTCTTGGGTTTAGGCTTTTCTTCTGTCTCCTTGAACTGGAGCTTTTCCTTTCCTTTCGCCTCCGTCTCGCGTTTAGTTTTTTTAACTTTCTTAATCTTCTGAGGCAAAACAAACGCTGGCCCTTTCAAATCCAGAGATTCTTTTAGGGTCAAATGAACGTGGCTTTGTATGTGCTGGACTAATCCTGCCATTCCTCTCGATTTCGCTTTCATTCTCTTCAATATCCTACCTTTGTTTACGGTCAAGCTTTGAATGACTAACTTGCTTAGATCCATATTTTTGACTTGGGCATTCGTTACCGCCGAGTGAATTAACTTTTCAATGGGGCCGCTGCTACGATTGGGTAAGGCTTGAAGCTGGGCAAGCGCTGAAACCACGGGCTGTCCTTTTACCAAATCCGCAACCAAACGCACCTTGCGCGGGGCGATATTGAGGTTCGCTATGGAAGCCGTAGCTATTTTTTCTTGCTTTTCTGCCATATGCTATTTCTTCTCTTTTTCCGTTTCAATTGCTTTTTGCTCCAGTTCTTTCTGGATCTTTCCTCCGTGGCGGGTAAATCTACGCGTTGGAGAAAACTCACCCAGCTTGTGACCCACCATGTCTTCGGAAACCGTGACTTCTATAAAGTCCTTGCCGTTGTGTACACCAAAGACAAATCCCACCATCTCAGGAGCGATGGAAGAAGCCCTGGACCATGTTTTAATAACCTGCTTGCTGCCAGCGGGAAGTTTCCCCATTTTCTTGAGGAGTTTGGGATCTATGTACGGACCCTTTTTAGAACTTCTACCCATGATTATTTGTTATTCTTGTTTCTCCTGCTGACTCTCCTTGAAACAATCAGTATGTTGGACCATTTCTTTGGCTTACGCGTCTTACGGCCACCGGTTATGTTACCCCATTTGTCCTTGGGACGCTTGGTACCCCGAGGCTGCCTACCCTCTCCACCACCGTATTTGTGATCCCGCGGGTTCATGGCGGTACCGCGAACGGTTGGACGAATGCCCATCCTGCGCGCTCTTCCGGCATTTCCGATAACTACAAGATTATGCTCTGGGTTAGAAACCTGACCGAGGGTAGCAAAACCAATAGAGGGTAGTTTTTTTACCTCGCCGGAGGGCATCTTTATTTGG
>CAYIAN010000047.1:0-3830 GCA_964361435.1 uncultured Candidatus Saccharibacteria bacterium | reverse complement strand
GCTGGAAAAAATAAGATCCGAGAGAATACCTCAAAGTCCGTTGACTTCCAAAGAAGCTCTGGGCAGCAAGGATCGTTCGTGGTTTAAGGTATCCCTTTTAATAGGAATAGCGGGTCTTTTAGCGCTTCTTTCCGGGGGTCTTTTGAGAACAGGAGAGTTTGGATACGGCATGCTCGCTTTCGTTGTGTGGACGACTATTTTAACCATCCAAAGTCTTACGCTCCAAAAGGTTAAAGAAATACTTTTGGCCTCCGGGGTGTGCACTCTGGGATTGATGTTGCCCTTCTGGGGTGCGCCTTTTGAATATTGGGGAGTAACAGCACTTATCATCTTTATTCTTTTAATCGCAGCTCATTACAGGGGGAAGACGGGGGGAGAAAATATGATAAAGATTCGTTTTTCTCACGTCACAAGACCGGTAGTAAGCCTCATTTTAATGATAGGGGTAATAATGGGCACTTTCCTTTTTTCCGTGAACGGAGCGGCCATCCTTACGGAAAACAACATTAAAAGAATGGTTGATGTGATGGTTACGCCGATAGCCCGGGGATACATAAAAGATTTCTCTAGCAATTCTAAGTTAGAAGACGTGTTGAAAAACATAGCCCTGGAGCAAATTAATAAAAACAACGATAGCGAGAATTTCAGCGATTATCAAAAGCAGTTTTTGGCAAATCGATCAGTTAAAGAGTTAAGTGCTGTTTTGAGGGAGAAAACCAATTTCAATATCCAAGAGCAAGCAACGGTGGGATCTAATATACATGCTTTAATATCCGAGAAAAGCAGTAGTCTTCTGGACCCCAACGCTCCTTGGAAAATATTAATATTGGCAGCTATTATTTTACTTCTAGTGAAAAGCATTGAGATTGTTTTGTACATTCCCTTGGCACTTTTAACCTTTATGCTCTATGAGCTCTTAATTGCTTTCGGGTTTATCACGGTTCAATGGGAATCAAGAAGCAAGGAAGTTCTTAATCTTATATAATTCAGCAACTACTATGAGGGATTACTACGACATATTGGGTATTAGTAAAGGCGCCACAGAAGAAGAGATCAAAAAGGCTTACCGCAGGTTAGCTCATCAACACCATCCGGATAAAAATGGAGGGAATGACAAAAAGTTTAAAGAGATAAATGAAGCCTATCAAATTCTCTCAGACAGAGGGAAGAGGAGTCAATACGATAGGTTTGGCAACGCCTTCAGCGGAGGGAATCCTTTTGGCGCAGGACAAAATTGGAATTGGGATATTAACGTCAACGGTTTCGAGGATATGGGGGATCTTGAAGATATCTTTGGCACTTTTTTTGAAGGATTGGGGATGCGCCAGAGAAGACGTACGTACAAAAAAGGGGGAGATATAGAACTTTTGACAGAGATATCGCTTGAAGAAGCGCAGGCGGGGAAAGTCATTGAGCTGGAATACGAAACATACATTCAGTGCAACTTGTGTAAAGGCGTGGGGTACGCCAAGGGTACCGCCTTTAAAAAGTGCGAATATTGCGGAGGACAAGGACAGATTAAGGAAACGCGCAATACCTTTTTCGGAGGGTTTGCGCATGTGGTGAGTTGTCCAGAGTGTAGAGGCGCGGGAGAAATCCCAGAAACTACTTGCAGAGATTGTAAGGGGCCGGGCAGGGTCCGCCACAAGCACAAGGTTAAGGTTGAGGTGCGTGAAGGCATAGAGAGTGGTCAGATTATTAAGATCAAAGGCATGGGAGAGTCCGGCGAGAATAACGCAACCAGCGGCGATTTGTATGTAAAAATATCGGTTAATCCTCATCCAGTTTTTGAGCGTAGAGGAGATGATCTTCTTTGCAAAAAAAGGGTGAGCGTAATAGATGTTTTGCTAGGCAGAGAGATTAAGGTAAAAAACCTAAGGGGAGATGAGTTAGGCGTAGAGGTGCCTCAGGGGAGAAATATTCTTGAGGAAGTACGCATTAAAGGACACGGCATGACCCCCAGAGGAGATCTGGTGGTTAAACTGGAGATAGAAATGCCTAAACGCTTAAACAGGAGGGCCAAAGAACTACTGGAGGATTTAGGCAAAGAACTAGAATAGGCTTGTAAACGGAGATAATTATGTAGTAATTTATCTACTGGCCTGAGTTTTTAGGCTTTGGGCCGTAGCCGCCCGTAGCTCAATGGTAGAGCAGCGGCCTTTTAAGCCGATGGTTCCAGGTTCGAGTCCCGGCGGGCGGACTAAAAATATGCAAAGGAAGAAAAGTTTAATTGTATTAACCTTAATTCTAGTTTTTACAACCCTAGCTGGATTTTTTATATACCCGGGGAACGCCGTATCTAGTATATTGCCTTGGCGTTTGGGTTTGGATTTGATTGGAGGAAGCGCTTTGGTTTACGAAGTAGACCTTAGTAACATTGAACCAGATGGACACGAAGAGGCCGTGGCGGGTTTGAAGGAGGTAATTGAACGCAGGGTAAACATTTTTGGAGTATCCGAACCTAAGGTTACGAGTGCCAAGAAGGGGGATAGCTACCAACTGCTTGTAGAGTTGGCTGGGGTAGATGCGGAAGATGCGGCCCGCCAGATAGGAGCTACTCCAGTTTTGGAATTTAAAGAGGTTCGCTTAGGAGAAGACGGAACGCCGGTTTATATTCCCACAAATTTAACTGGAAGATTTTTGGATGGGGCAGACATTGCTTTTGATCAATATTCAAACGAGGCCATAGTTACTTTGAAGTTTAACGAAGAAGGGGCAGGTATTTTTGCAGAAGTTACTAAAAGAAACGTGGGATTGCCTCTGGCGGTATTCATAGATGGTCAGTTGATTACAGCACCGACAGTGCAGCAGGAAATAACTGGGGGAACGGCTCAAATCACCGGTGGTGTCGGTGGGTTTAAGGTAGACGAGGCGAGGAATTTAGTTCAAAACTTCAACGCGGGAGCACTCTCCGCTCCGATTAATCTGATTAACCAGAGGAAGGTCAGCGCTTCCGCCGCCACCGACTCTCTCAATAAGATTATATTTGCGGGGCTTGTGGGAACAGCCGCGGTCTTATTATTCATGGCCGTTTATTACAGGGGCCTTGGGATCGTGGCTGGATTCGCCCTCATCATCTACACCCTTCTTTCCCTTGGAGTATTTAAGTTGATTCCCAACTTTACAATGACGTTGGCGGGTATAGCGGGCTTTATTCTCTCTATCGGCATGGCAGTCGATGCTAACATTCTGATTTTTGAGCGTACCAAGGAGGAATTGAAGGCGGGACACGGTAAAGAACAATCCATAGAGGAGGGATTCAAGCGTGCTTGGACCTCCATCAGAGATTCAAATACATCGACCATTATCACAGCCGTAATCCTTTATGCTTTTACCTCAAGTTTTGTGAGGGGGTTTGCCCTAACCTTAGGTATGGGTGTACTGGTCAGCATGTTTTCAGCGATTTTTGTAACCAGGACGATCCTTAGAGTATTTATGGAAAAATGATACAGAAACTACTCAAATACAAAAATGTTCTACTAGGAATTTCGGTGGTACTTGTGGTTTTTAGTATCATCGCGGTCTCTGTTTTCGGATTTAAGTTGGGCATTGATTTCACTAGCGGATCCCTTTGGCAGATTGAAGTGCCCGAAGCGTCCATTGAAAGCGTAAGGGGATTTTTCTCAGAGAAGTTTGATATAGATGAACTGAATATTTCTCTGGATGAGGGAAGCGATATATTCACCCTTTCCCTGAGGGAACTTTCAGATAGTGAGCGTCAGGAAATAGTGAGGGTTTTGAAGGTTAATTTTGGTTCCGAAGCACGAGAGTTAGATTTCTGGTCAGTGAGCCCAATAGTGTCCAAGGAGCTACGTTCCAAAGCTTGGTGG
>CAYIAN010000046.1:0-3836 GCA_964361435.1 uncultured Candidatus Saccharibacteria bacterium | reverse complement strand
CGGTTTCCGTGGGCCGGTTTCAAATTAATCATAGAATCAAACTCAATCCATTCAGAACGCTCTCTTTCGGGGTAAATATTAATGCCCCAGATATCTTCTCTTTTTGACCCCGCCTGTTCAGTGAGGAATACTTCTGCGTCAGCGTGCATCTCACCCCCGATGGCCATTATCTCTTGCCGAATATCCACGACCGCTTTCACTAAGTCACCGAATCCATCTTGAGCCACCTTAATTAACTCCGCTCTTTTAATTGGTTTTCTGATTATTCCCATGTGATGGTCTTAGAAAAAGTATACCAGAGTCCCGGCTTGGTATTCACGTACGCGGGCTGTGATAGACTAAAAGGACAATGGCGAAGCGCACGGTAGTGCTTTTGGTTTTGAGCGGATGGGGTGTGGGGAAGAAGGATAGCTCAAATCCTATACACCAAGCCGAACCCAAAAATCTTAACTACATTAGACTTAATTATCCCGCAGGGACGTTGCAGGCTTCGGGCATTGCGGTGGGGCTTCCTTGGAATGAGGAGGGAAATCCAGAGGTGGGGTATTTGACTTTGGGTGCAGGCAAAGTGCTCTACCAAGATTATCCCCGTATCAGTCTGGCCATACAAGATGGGAGTTTTTTGGAAAACGAGGAGCTTTTGAAAACCATAAAAAGCGTTAAGGAGAGGGGAGGAAAGATTAACTTGGTGGGGTTAATCGGCGAAGGAACGAGTGTCTCAGCCTTGGAGCACCTTGAGGCTTTAATGAAGATGGCGGGAAGTGAGGGTGTACCTTTCGCCTTGCATCTTTTCGGAGATGGTAAGGACAGTGCGCAGGGCAGTACAGCCAGGTTAATAACCCATTTGCCCCAGGACCGGACCGGTTCGATATCAGGTAGACACTACGCTATGGATATAGATCTTCATTTAGATAGAACCCTAAGAGCGTATGAAGCCATAGTAGGGGTGGCGACTCCGGTGGGGGAGGTAAAAGATAAGGCAGAGTATATTAAAAAGCTCTACGGATCCGGCGTAGCTGATGAGTACATAGTTCCGACCCTCTTTAATAAGGATTTAGCCGTCAAAAACGGAGACGGAGTAATCTTCTTTAACTTCAGCGAGGACTCTCAAAGACAACTGGCGAGAATGTTTGTAGATCCTACCTACGGAGGAAAACCCCGCTATGAACTTGGAGAACGGGAGATCAAAAAACACCCCATTCCAGGGAATTTAAGCCTGCTTTCCCTTATTGAATATGAAAGAGAATTGGGAATCAAAGCGGCTTTTCCTCAAGAGGGGGTTGTAAACCCCTTGGGAAAAGTTCTCTCTGATGCGGGAAAGGTGCAGCTGCGCCTGGCGGAGACCCAGAAGTATGCATATGTCACTACTCTCTTTAACGGAATGGTTAACAAACCTTTTCCCAATGAATATAGAGTAGTAATTCCATCAAGAGAGGAAGCCAAAGTAGATGAGCATCCGGAGATGAGAGTGGGAGAGGTATCAAGTAGGGTGCTTTCTGCCTTAAATGAGGGAATATACGATTTTGTTTTGGCTGATTTTGGAAATGCCGATGCGGTGGCGCATACGGGGAACTTTGATGCCACCATGAAAGCGGTTACGGCCATAGATGAACAGGTGGGGTTAATAGCAAAAGCCACCCTTGCATCCGGTTCAGTCTTAATTATCACTTCAGATCACGGAAATGCAGAGGTGATGATGAATCTAAAAACAGGTGCAAGGGATTTCGCAGATAACGCGAGCCCCGTTCCTATATATATAGTAGCTCCAGGATATGAGAGACAAAAAAGTGAAGCCCAAGCTGTAGAGATAGAGAAGTCTAATGCGGGGGTGCTCTCCGACGTGGCTCCAACCATCCTCGAGCTCATGGAGATACCCAAACCTCAAGATATGATGGGTATTAGCCTCCTTCAGCTTTTGCGATAGAATGAGGAGCTATGCCTTAACTCCCTGATTTTCTGTGAATAGATCATAGTTTACCGCTTCATTCACAGGTTATTGACGTTTTACGGTGAATAGAGTATTATGTAAGTAGAAGTAAATCAATGGCTATTAATAACCCTACAAGAAAACGTATTCAAGGATTTAAGGCTGAGTATGACTCTCTGCGCAAAGGCAAGGAGCCTCTTTTGATAATGGTGGATGAGGCTGAAATTCCGGAGGCGGTCTATAACTCAAATGCAATTGAAAATTCTACCTTGACCCTCAAGGAAACAGAAAAAATTCTGCTTGATATGGAGGTGTCGCGTGATGTGTCAGTGCGCGAAGTATTTGAGGCGAAAAACCTTGCGCGCGTAACTAGCTATATCCGCACCAAATCACAGGAAAGCGAGGTTGATAAAAAAACAATTTTGTTACTTCATCAGATGTTGATAGGAGGTATCAATGATCAGATTGCTGGGCGTCTTCGCGCCAAGGGAGAATATGTTCGGGTCGGCATACACATCGCACCGGCTCCAGAGCATGTCGAGCGAATGATCGAGGCACTATTTATTGAATATACAAGTGATCTCAGTTCTTATTTCCTGGATAAAATTTGCAAATTTCACTTAGAGTTCGAGACTATTCATCCTTTTAATGACGGCAACGGTCGTATCGGTCGGGTCATTATTAACTATCAACTCCAGAGGCTTGGATTTCCAAGTATTATTGTTCGCGATCGAGAGAAGAAAGACTATTACCTAGCCTTTAGTGATTATCGGAATAAAAAAAGCACAAAAGTCATGGAAAAGTTTTTAGCGCTTGGTCTTATGGAATCACTTCACAAGCGCATAGCATATCTTAAGGGTGAGGCTGTTATCACACTCGCAGATTACACCAAGAAAAATTCTTTATCGGGACAAGCCCTTTCCAATGCCGCCCGCAGACAGAAGATTCCCGCTTTCCGGGAGAGGGGTGTCTGGAAGATTCCGGAAAGTTTTAAATATAAGGCGAGTAGATGAAACCATGGGAACGATAGCGCCACTATTTTACCTAACTTCTTTTAGGTGTTGAGATAATGTGTGTCTATTTAGACACCAGATGGGCTCTAATAAATCTTGCGATTTGGATAATAACTTCATCTTTTTTCTTTGGGTCGCTTTTGGCTATATCTAGGGCAAATGAATAAAGTGAATCGTTGCTTAAACGTAGCCACTTCCCATTCTTTTGCAGCATGTAGAGGAG
This sequence comes from uncultured Candidatus Saccharibacteria bacterium, assembly GCA_964361435.1. GTDB lineage: Bacteria > Patescibacteriota > Minisyncoccia > UBA6257 > Colwellbacteraceae > GWA2-46-10. Next base: position 673 of record CAYIAN010000046.1, on the reverse strand, counting down.
TGTTGTAATGGCGATGCGCTTATTCCCATTTTTGAAGGGATGATTTTTGATCATCAAATAGAAAAGAATAGCTGCTTTCCCATTAAGACCCACATATAGGTTTTTCTTACCAAAGGCCATAAATGGTTGCCCAAGACAACTTTCTAATATATTTGGAAATCGCGCACCAAAATCGGGGATAGGTTCATTCCGTTCCATGAATCTTCTGGCCATTTCATAGGCTACATACTTAACCTCAGAAACCGTAATGGATTTGGTTTTTGCCATGCTACTCCTTACCGAGTTTCCTTAACGCTTCGCCGTATTCACTCATCGTTCTGTCGACGGCCAACTCAATCTCGCGTTTACGATTCTCCCCAAGCGTATCGCCAAGCAGTTCGAGAAGCTGCTCGGCTTCCACTACATAGTTGCGTCCCGCCTTTGTAGCCTTAATTTCACCAGATTGTATCTTTTGAAAGACTGCGATACGACTAATTCCTAGGGCCTTTGCCACCTCAACAGTTGAGTAGAGCTTTTTTCCCATATTCATAACTTAACACATGTTAAGTAACAAAATCAATACTTAACATAGCAAAATACTCCACAGCTTTTCCCCTTATCGGAATTTGTGCTCTTTGCCGTCCTTAGATCGGAAGAGCACACGTCTGAACTCCAGTCACGTAGAGATCTCGTA
>CAYIAN010000045.1:0-4020 GCA_964361435.1 uncultured Candidatus Saccharibacteria bacterium | reverse complement strand
TTGGCTTTAGGGTAAATGATCAAACTGTGATGGCGGGAAGAGAGATAGAAGAATGCTCAGACGAGGCCTTAAAGGAGAGGATCCAGAATGTAGTTATCTTCGCCAGGGTGGACCCCAAGGATAAATTGCGTCTGGTGCGATTGTATCAAGAATTAGACGAAGTAGTGGCAGTAACGGGGGATGGGGTCAACGATGCCCCTGCTCTTAAGGGAGCGGATGTGGGAATAGCAGTTGGTTCGGGGACGGACGTAGCTAAGGGGGCAGCTGACCTTATTATTCTGGATGACAATTTCGAGACTATTGTGGAGGCCATTAGAGAAGGAAGAAGAATATTGAGTAATATCAAAAAAGTAATCGTTTATTTACTCTCCTCTGTTTTGAGTGAACTGATTCTTATAGGAGGATCCTTAATTGCAGGAGTAGCTCTTCCTCTCAATGCGCTACAAATTCTTTGGGTCAATTTTTTCTCAGATAGTTTTCCTGCCGTTGGCCTGGCTTTTGAAGGGGGAGGTAATTATTTAGGGCAAAAGCCTAGGCGCAAACAAGGGGAATTAATGGATATGCAGATGAAAGTCTTCGTTTGGATAATAGGCACCTTAACCAGTGCCCTTTTACTTTTCCTGTATCTTTTCTTGTTAAATAAAGGTTTTGATTCAGCAACGGTGAGGACGTTTATTTTTGCCTCCTTCTCCGTATACACACTCTTCTTAATCTTTTCGATAAAATCTCTAGGTAGCAGCATTTTCACGTATAATCTATTTTCAAATATATATTTAGTTTGGGGTGTCTTTATAGGCTTTTTTCTAACGGGTCTGGCTGTATATTGGCCACCCTTAATGGCCATTTTAGGAACAGTACCACTTTCTCCAATGTGGCTTTGGGGAGTACTGGGAGTCGGCATTACAAATATCCTTGTTGCTGAGTTAGGGAAAGTATTTTTTTTCAAGCGCAACTAAGTTTGGTATAATTTAGCTACAAGATTTAAGCATGAAAAACAATAAGGGGTTTACTTTAATTGAATTTTTAATCTATGCCACCGTTTTGTCTATCACGGCTGGTATGCTTGTGGGCATTCTAACTAACACACTGCGCATTAGGAGTAGGGAGGCAGGCAACACAGAAGTAGCCCAGCAGCTCAGTTTCGTTACGAATACAATCCAGAGTTTAGTTAATGATGCGAGTTTGATTGATTCGGTTTATGAGACAGGTAATGAAGCCGGTGGCTGCACCGCCGCCGTTAATTACTGTACACTTAAGTTAAGATTCTCGAGCAATACCCTAGATCCTACTTGGATTATCGCATCAAGTACCGGAATCTATATTAAGCGTGATGCTGAAAGTCCCCTTACGTCAGCAGATCTTCTCACAAATAGTGATGTAATTGTAGATAGGCTTAAATTTACGAAGTACGTTTTCGCGGGTGGCCATGATTCTGTAAAAATTGAGATTGCACTTACATATAACACAGATAAACCTCAACTTGTGGTATCGCGTACCCTCATCTCGGTTTACGGTAGAGCTATGGCAGTTACGTTTGACGAAACCCTGCAGCCCGGCACCGGTTCAACGTACGACGTAGGGCAATCCGGCACAAGGTGGAAAGACGGCTGGTTCTCGGGCAACGTCAGTGTGGCGGGAACTTTAGGAGTCGGGACGACAACCGCACCAGTAGACACGCTCCAAGTTGTCGGTGATGCTAGGGTAGGTACGGGTACAACAGGGTGCCTGAAAGATGCTGACGGCACGACACTTACGGGAACGTGTTCATCAGATAAACGCCTTAAAGAAAACATAGCCCCGCTCGGTTCAATATTAGATAAATATGCGCTATTGAATCCGGTAAGCTTTAACTGGAGGTACAAAGAATATCCAGAATTAAACCTTGGCCAAGAAATTCAATATGGCTTAGTGGCTCAAGAAGTAGAAAAGTTATTCCCCGAGCTTGTTACAGAAAATGAAAACGGTTTTAAACAACTGAGATTTAACTACCTACCCATATACAACATACAAGCAATAAAAGAGCAGCAAGAGCAAATAAACTTTCTCAAAGAAAAACTCTCGGAACTAACCGGTGAAGAGCTAGATTTAAATACCCTGAAAAGCAGTGCTCGTGGGGATAATTCTCAAAAGCAGACGCAAGCCCTATTTGGTGCTGGCCTCTTTGGCGGTTTGCTTAGCGCCAGCCTTATCCTGCTTTTGCTAAAACGAAAATAGTAATCTTGTTTGCGCCAAGCTGTTTCAAAATGTTTTGAGCCTCAAGCACGGTTGTTCCTGAAGTGTAAACGTCATCTACTAAGATGATATTCATGTCTTTTATTGCAACTGTTCCAAGAAAGGGGGCAAAACAATTCTCAACATTCTTATATCTTTCCCCGTGGTCTTTGATAGAAGATTGTTCTTTTGTGTTGCGTATTCTGCGTAGGGTGGGATGCACGGGTAGTTCTAGCAGCCCAGCGAGAACTTCCGCTATTAAGCGTGCTTGATTGAAGCCCCTAGCGCGTTCTCTTTGGGGATGGAGGGGAATATAGGTTATGAAATCGTGTTCTCTAGAGAATACAGCGCGGTTGTTTTCCAGAGAAAGAGAAATTAATTCTCTGATATGAAGAAGAGTATTGGTGAAGCGCTTAAACTTAAGTCCGTGGATCAGTGCTTTGACGGCAGGGTTCTCATAAGAACAAACAGCAACGGGATGTTCTCCTAGCATTGATTTGAATACGTGAATTCTACTAAAACAGCCTTGGCAAATAACCCTAGATATTCCTTCTTTGCCTAGATATCTCTTGCAACTGAGACATATGGTAGGAAAAAGCATCTCAAGTAATCTTCGCCAAATTTCTGTTACGACAGTACGCATCTATCTATTCTATCTATGTGATACAATTTTTATGAGTATAAGCCAATGAATAACCCCTTTGTTTCCCTTTCCAAGAAAAATAGTTATTTAGGGATAGATATCGGAACGGCATCCATCAAGTTAGTTGAACTGGCTTTAGTTAATGGCAGGGTACAACTTAAAAACTACGGATCCCTGGAGGTTAAAGGACATTTGGACAAGATAAACGAGGCTATCCAGACCAGTTCTCTTGAGGCCATCGATCACGAAACGGTAGAACTTCTGGTTACGCTTATAAACGCAGTGCGGCCGGAGACTAAGGAGGTAATTGCTTCACTGCCAGCATTCTCTGCATTCACTTCCTTGGTGGAACTTCCAGACATGCCGGATCAAGAGACTAGTCAGGCCATGGAATATCAGGCGGCATCACTTGTGCCTATACCTATACAAAACGTGCATCTAGACTGGTCAAGAGTGGGGAGAGGACAGGACGCTCAAGGAGTGAAACAGCAAAGAGTGCTTTTAATAGCAGTTCCCAAACTGCAGATAAATAAGTATCAGAATATTTTTCGCCAGGCTGGTTTGAATTTAAAAGCTCTTGAATTGGAAACCGTTGCGCTAGCAAGGGTTCTCACTCAAAAAGATGCCTCACTCACTCTAATCGTTGATATCGGCGCAAGATCAACAACAATATCAATTGCTCAAAATGGTTTTCTTTTACACTCTGCCCAGGCAGATTTTGCAGGCAGTTCTTTAACCCAGGCAGTATCGACGGGCTTGAGCATTAACGTTCAAAGAGCAGAAGAGCTTAAAAAACAAAAGGGTCTTATGGGAAAGGGTGGAGAATATGAAGTATCCACTTTAATGCTTCCGTATCTGGATGTTATACTTAACGAAGCTAAGCGAGTGAAGGACAGTTACGAAAAAACGCACTCGGTTGAGCTAGCGCGCGTCATAATTGCTGGCGGAGGGGCGAACTTACTTGGTATTGAAACAAGAGCCTCTGAAGCGCTTCAGATACCAGTGGTTAAAGCAGAGCCCTTTGAGGGTACCGTTGTGTATCCGCAGGCAATTGCTCCAATCTTGAAGCAGCTTGGAGCACCGTTTGCAGTGGCTTTGGGTTTAGGAATGAGAAATTTTAATAAATAACATCTATAAAGTATGGCTTCTCAGGGACTTCAATATGC
>CAYIAN010000044.1:0-4120 GCA_964361435.1 uncultured Candidatus Saccharibacteria bacterium | reverse complement strand
GGATGTTTGAATAATCCAGATGAGAAAATTCCCAACGTCAATGTATGTCCAATATGTTTAGCTCACCCTGGATCACTACCTACGATTAACAAAGAGGCAGTGAGGGCCATGGTTAAAATAGGCTATGCTTTGGGAGGAAAGATTCTCAATCATTCCAAATTTGATCGTAAAAGCTATTTCTACCCGGATTTGCCTAAGGGTTATCAAATTTCTCAGTACGATCTGCCTTTGGTAAAGGGAGGACAGTTGGCGGATGTGGCCGTAGAGAGAATTCACTTAGAAGAAGACACGGCGAGGTCTATTCATTCGGGTGACGGCAGCTTAGTCGATTTCAACAGATCAGGATTACCGTTGATGGAGTTGGTCACGAAACCAGTTATTAAATCAGCAGAGGAAGCTCTTAAGTTTGCAAAGGAGTTACAACTCACCCTCAGATATCTAGGGATATCGGACGCTGATATGGAAAAAGGACAGATGAGGGTTGAAGCAAATGTTTCCATTAGCCCCAAGAAACTTTTTGGGAACAAGAGATTAGGAACGAAAGTAGAACTTAAAAATATTAACTCCTTCAAGGCGGTCAAGGACGCAATTGAGCATGAAACAGAAAGACAGCAGAAACTTATAAAAAGCGGGGAGCAGGTAAGGCAAGAAACCAGGGGTTGGAATGAGAATAAAAAAGAAAGTTTCTCGCAGCGCTTTAAGGAGCAAACGGAAGAGTACCGCTACATGCCGGAACCAGATTTGCCCCCGATAGATTTTGACAGAGAAGGGGCAATCAACCTGAAGGAGATCGAAGAATCTTTGCCGGAATTACCTCACCAAAAAAGGGTTCGGTTTGCCAAAGAGTATGGTTTAGAAAGCGGTTCGGATGAGCTTGAGCGTTTGGTGGACGATAGGGGAGAAGCGGAATTCTTCGAAGAGTTTGTCTCAGAACTCAAAGCTGCCGGGGGCGGTAGGGAAACAATTAAGTTAGGCATTAACTACCTAGACTCCGACTTAGTCGGCATTATGAAGGAGGAAAAGACTGCCTGGGACAACCTAAAAATCACTCCGGAAAATTTCGCTGAGTTAATAATAATGGTTGGAGGCGATAAACTATCTTCGCGTAGCGCCAAAGATGTTTTACGTGAAATGTTTGCAACGGGGGATGATCCAAGCAATATCGTGGAACGCATGGATCTTACTCAAATCACCAATGAAGCAACCATAACAGGCATTATCAAAGAAACCATTGAAGAAAATGTGACAGCGGTTGCCGATTTCCATAAAGGAAAAGAAACCGCCCTCAGGTTTTTGATCGGCCAGAGCATGGCTAAGCTTCGTGGACGAGGAAATCCTGTACTAGTGGAGCAGCTTTTGCGGGAACATCTATCCAAATAGTGTTCTTATCTCTTTTGAACCAGGTCATTTGTTTGCGAGCAAACTGATGGTCTTTAGTTTCTATAAGAGTAATCATCTCTTCCCTAGATATTGCGCCCTTAAGGTGCTGGATAATATGGTGGAACTCAAGCCCCATTTCTTCGAGCCTTCTCCAACTTACTCCTAGAAAATGATTCCTTCTGACTTCATCCACCATTCCATCTTTAATTCTTCTATTTAATCGGCTCTTAATCCTCCTTTTCAATTCGCCGTCAGGCAGGAATATGCCAATCTTTAGAAGATCGTACGGAGATTTTTTGTTTTCAAAAAGATTTATTTTAGGAACAGGGCTATGGATGGAAACTACAATCTCAATGGCTCTAATGATACGCCTACGGTTATTCGTATCTATACTTTTGGCCCTGTTGGGATCAAGGGCGCCGAGACGGTGCATTAACTGTCCGGTTGTTAGAGATTCCAACTCTTGGCGCAATTGTCTATTGGGTGGCGCCTCTGGAATCTGGAAATCATAAAGGAGGGCGTCCACATAAAATCCGGTGCCTCCTGCTATTATGGGTAACTTACCCCTCTGAAGAATATCCTGAAGTGCTCTTTGTGCCTTTCTCTTATATTGCTGGACGGTAAAAGATTTTCTGGGGGAGATAATGTCTACCAAATGGTGGGGAATGTCCTGATACTCATAGCGCCTGTTGAAACCCCTAATCTTCCATTTCCCAGGAACTTTGCCGGAGGAAAGGTTTAATCCTCTGTAGACTTGTCTCGAGTCTGCCGATATTATCTCTCCGTTAAATTTGTGAGCTAACTGTATCGCTAAATCAGATTTGCCCGAAGCGTTTGGCCCCACAATAGCTAGTACTTTCGGCTTAGTGGCCGTTTTTTTGTTTTTTGAGCTCATGATCACCTTGAATTAACTATGCTTAGCAATCTCTTCTTGAAGAGATTTGATGAGAGAAGAAATAGTAACTGTTCCCATATCGCCTTTACCACGTTTGCGCACTGCAACAGTGCCTTCCTTGTTCTCTCTTTCTCCTACTATCAAAAGATATGGGATTTTTTGAGTCTCTCCTTCGCGGATGCGTTTGCCCAAAGTTTCATTCGCCTCAGCCAATTCTGTGCGAATGCCAGCGGCTCGTAGGTCTTGGGTTATTTTTTGAGCGTAGCTTTGAAATTTTTCGCTAACGGCAATGACCTGTACTTGGACAGGGGAAAGCCATAAAGGGAAAGCGCCGGCGTAGTGTTCTATTAGTATGCCGATAAACCTTTCGATGGAACCATATATGACTCTATGTATCACCACAGGCACTTTCTCTTTTCCATCTTTATCTACGTAGGCTAAACCGAATTGCTGGGGAATTTGAAAATCAAGCTGGATAGTTCCCATTTGCCAATCTCTACCTAGAGAATCTTTCATTATGATATCCACTTTGGGTCCGTAGAAAGCTCCATCTCCCTCGAGCACAAAGTAGTTATCTTTTCCCACGGCTTGGGTAAGAATTTTATGCAGGGCTTTTTCTGCCCTATCCCAAATTTTTATTTCCCCCATAAACTTCTTCGGTCTGGTGCCTAGACGATAGCTGAATTTAAGATCAAAAAGTTTATAAAATTGATCGGCGATTTTAAATATCTCTGTGTACTCAGATTCTATCTGGTCTTCAGTAATGAAGTTATGAGAATCATCTTGTCTGAAAGAACGTGCCCTAAGAAGCCCATTAAGAACGCCAGAGCGCTCGTATCTGTGAAGCACATCGGAGTCCGATAATCTAAGGGGTAGGTCTCTGTAGCTACGAGATTTATGTTGGAAAACAAGCATCGCGTTAGGGCAATTCATCGGTTTTACTCCATAGATCTCGCCTTCTCCCATATCGGCGATGAACATGTCATCTTGATAATGTTCCCAATGGCCAGAAGTAATCCAAAGCTCTTTTTTATTTACCAGGGGTGAAGAAATTTCCTGGTATCCTCTCTTTTCGTGCTCCCTTCTCCAGTAGTCGACAAGCTGGTTAAACACCGTCAAGCCCCTTGGAAGCCAGTAGGGACTTCCTGGTGCAGTCTCGTGGAACATGAACAACTCGAGTTGTGTTCCTAAAACTTTATGATCGCGCTTCTTTGCTTCTTCAGCTACATTAAGATATTCGTCTAACTCTGTTCTGCTGGTAAAAGCAACGCCGTATACTCTTTGCAGTTGAGGGTTCTTTTGACCTCCCTTCCAGTAAGCTCCCGCTAGATGAGTAAGCTTGAAAGCGTCAGGGTCGATTTCCTTGGTGTTTTTGGCATGCCCCCCTCTGCATAGATCACTAAAAATCTCTCCAGTCTTGTATACGGTGAGCTTCTTCTTTTCTTTAACAAAGTCTTGGATGAGCTCTAGTTTATAAGGTTGATTTTTGAATAATTTGCGGGCAGTAGCGGGGGTAACCTTATTCCCCGCTACTTTTAGGTCTTGTTTAATCAGCTCACGTATGCGCTTTTCGAGTTTTGGAAGATCTTCCGGAGTTAGAGATTCTTCTAAATCAAAATCGTAGTAAAAACCATTTTCAATAGTTGGTCCAATGCCTAACTTCGCCTCAGGACGTTTTTCCAATACGGCGGCAGCCAAAAGATGGGCGAGCGTGTGCCTTATGTTCTCTAAAGATTTATCTCCTTTGCGCTCTCGCATATAATCTTCGGTTCTCCGTCTCTATTGGAAACCCTTCCGTTTACGTATATCGCTTTATTTTCTTTCCACAAATCCTTAGTTTTCGCC
>CAYIAN010000043.1:0-4205 GCA_964361435.1 uncultured Candidatus Saccharibacteria bacterium | reverse complement strand
GTGCTACCATTACACTACCCGGCACTGACTCTATCCTTTATACTCACTCTCTCGCTTTTCTTCAATAAAGAAGTGATAATATAAATACATGAAAAACAAACAAAAGAATCTTCTCTACTGGGGAATAGCTATATTAGCAGTCGTTCTCATCATCGGAGGTCTCGTCTTCTACTCCAACCAACCTGGACCATTAGATCAATTCGTCAAATGTCTTAAAGACAAAGGCGCCACCTTCTACGGCGCATACTGGTGCCCGGCGTGTAACAAACAGAAAACTATCTTCGGACGCTCCACCCAATATCTTCCCTACGCAGAGTGTTCTAATCCTGGCGCAAGAGACCAAAACGAACTTTGTATAGCCGCAAAAATAGAGGCGTATCCCACGTGGGAGTTTGAGGGTGGTGAAAGAATAACCGGAGTCCTCTCCCCTGAGAAACTTTCCGAGAAGACAGGCTGCGCGCTTCCCCAATAAAGCAAAAGGACTTCACGGGAAGCCTCTTGCTCCCCCGTGAAGTCCATCAACTTCCCATCTTCCACCTTTCGGGGACATCCTTGACGTATGTCCAGAGGCAGAGCACCCCGATAACAGCCAAGGAAAAACCCATTGTTTTCCCATACAGGGACCCCATGCCCGTGAGCCTATGGAAGAGGGCGAAGGTGATTCCCATGATGAACGGAGTCACGGACACCATCCATATGAACACGGATACCGACTCAACAGCCCCCTCTCCCCAGAGCCCAATCATGAGTGTCAAGAAGTACGCAGGGGCAGCTACCGCGCAGACTGCCCACACCGTCGATGGGCGGACGAACGGTAAGTCCAGAAAACGGGGGAAAACTGCGCTGATCAGCGAAAGGGACACAACGGCTGTACCGAACAACAACAACGCAGATAAAAGCCGGATGCCGACTCTGACCGACAACGGACTCTGACTATTCCTTTTCACTTCAACTCTCCTGTGAGGTGCGACTTCCAAGTTTCTATTCTAAAACAAAAACCCGCCTGAAAGCGAGTTTTTGCCAATTCCCCGTTCTATCCTTACCTCCCGAAGATGTAGTCTATGTACTCCCAAAATTTATCGTTTCCTCCAAGCTGCGCAGCGCATTCACTACCCTCTGCCAAAGGACGCGCTGAAGCGTGGATTGTTTCAATTGGGAAATGTCTGTACGCCCACACCACCTGATCTCCGTACTTATCCAGAACCCTCTGGATTGATGGGTGAAACTGCTTGCAGAAAGGACACTCTAAGTCCGAATATTCTATCAAAGCCACCGGGGCGTCTATAGATCCCCTTAAATGATCTTCCCCTCCTAGCCCCGATACATCCGAAGCATCAGGAATGCCGAACTGGCTATCCAACTCCGTTAGTTTTACCGTGTCATTCGCTACGGCTGCCGTAATGTATGCATCCAAAGTCTCGAACGGCAATGCCCCCACCATGAAATACTGCTCTCCACTTCCTGTAACAATTACCGAAGTGGGAGTTCCCCCCATCCCGGCGTCCGTTGCCTCTTGGAGATTTGCGTTTACTCTCTCTACCCCACGTTTTTCCGCAACACACTTTTCAAATTCACCCTTCTTCAGGCCTATGGCGTTAGCCACCTTAGCGGGAGTCACTGTCTCTTCTGCAATGGGGCCAGTATTATCCAAACCACTACCCCCAGATAGGCCTCCGTTATAAACAACTGCTCCGGCGATAATTAAGCCGGCAACCACAATGGCCGCTGGCACCATGTACGGATTTTGTGTTTGATTTTCCATAATGCCCATTATATCAGTTCTTGATTTACTGTCATGCTAGAAGATATACTGTCTTGACTATGGTAGAACCGGTTATATATACGACTCCCACCTGTCAGTTTTGCAAAATGGCTAAGGCTTTCTTTGAGGAGAAGGGAGTAACCTATGAAGAGAAAGATGTGGTTTCAGATCTTGAGGCCCGCAAAGAGATGATAAATAAATCCGGGCAACTAGGAGTACCCGTTATCACTATCGGAAACAACGTGGTTGTGGGATTTGACAGGCACGCCTTAGAACACCTCCTCGAGGAGAAGTAACTGTTGACTTTCTAAGTTATAAACCTTGACTCTCCCCATAGAGTGTTTTTATTATTATGTCAGTGGAGTGGGGGGAGCCGACACTGCTTAGCGGAGGGTGTCGGCACCCCACTCCGCCAGCACCTCACAGATTTCAAACATTACCCCCTCTCCCGTGGAACGGATATGGGGTAAGCTTCGCAAGAGGACTTTTAACTCGTGCGAGGCCCGGGGTGAGCGCACAACCCAAGGAAGGAGGTGATCATGATTGACCCCCCATTCTGAAGGAAGGAGGTGATCATGATTGACCCCCCATTCTGGTAGTGTTGCGACGCGCTCACCTAGGTGTGACGGCAGCCACGTCGTCGAGTGACTGATACTCGCCCGTTCGGCAAACAAGTGGCTGCAAGCGCGCAGCTACATCCGATCGTTCGCGGGAGAACCCCACGCCAGAGGCGTGACAAGAGGATCCCCGAATCGGTCGGATGTAGTCTGCGTTTACATATTTCAAAACATTCCAGTAACGATTACGGATATCAAATTGCAATTTAACTTAAGGCAGATAAATGGAAACTAAGAAAAACCAGCTACACTGGGGTAGTTTTGGCGTAGAATCCCTAGCTCTCAAATACGGCACTCCTCTTTATATATACGACGCAGGTATAGTCCGCGAGCGCTATGGAGATATTGTAAAAAACATTAAGTATCCATACCTCAAGATCCACTACGCCATCAAGGCAAATTCTAACCTAGCCATCTTGCGTCTTCTCAAAAAAGAAGGCGCTAATGTTGAAAGCGTAAGCCGAGGTTCTGTAATGCTGGCCTTAAAAGCCGGATTCAAACCTAATCAGATAATTTATACCTGTAACGGAGCCGAGGAAGAAGAGTTAAAGTTCCTCGTGGAAAATCACATTAGGATAAACATCGATTCTCTAAATCAACTTGAGAAGTGGGGGCAAATCGCCCCGGGCACCAAGGTTGGACTGCGCCTCAATCTGGATCTGCACTCTGGCAGTCACGCTCATCTTCGAACCGGCGGTAAAAAGAGTAAGTTCGGAATCCATTTTTCCAAGGTTAAGGAGGCAAAAAAGATAGCGTTAAAGTACAAACTCCAAATTGTAGGCCTCCACCAGCATATAGGAACTGATACTTTGATCCCCAAACCATATATTCAGGCCATGAAGGCGTTAACGAAAGTAGCCCACCAATTCGGAAATCTGGAATACCTGGATTTCGGCAGCGGTCTTTCTATTCCGTACAAACCAGGTCAAGAACCGTTGGACCTAAAAGAATTTGGCAAGCAATTCGATAAAGTTATGGATGCTTTTGTCAGGGACTACGGCAAAGAAATAGAGGCCATCATGGAGCCAGGAAGATATCTGGTAGCTGAATCTGGCACCCTAATCGCTAAGGTAACCGACGTTAAAGAGAATCCAGATGGAACTTTTATCGCCATAAACACTGGCATGGGACACCTGATACGACCCTCTATGTACGGCGCCTATCATAAAATCATCAATGCCAGTTCCATCAAGGGAAAAAAAATAAAAGTTACCGTTGTGGGTAATATATGCGAGACCGGAGATACGTTCGGCATAGACCGAGAAATAGTTTTTCCCCAAGAGGGTGATTTTATTGCCCTAATGGATGCCGGCGCTTATGGCTTCACTATGAGCTCTTTTTATAACGCGAGAGTCCGTCCCGCCGAGATATTAATAGATATCGATGGAACCCACATGATTAGAAAACGCCAGGACACAAAAGAAGCTCTCCCCTACTTCTAGTGCATCTCGTCTATCCTAAAGCTTTTGAACCCTCGGAGTTCGGAATCCTCTTCCGCCTCAATCTCCCTCACATTAGCCATAGGAGGACCATCTTTGCACCAGGAGACAAACTTTCCCAATGGTTCTTCGTCCCCCTCAACTTCTATATACACGGATCCGTCCAGATCGTTACGTGCAAAACCAGCTAAACCCAAATCATTCGCTTTCTTGAGCGCAGAATCTCTGAAGAACACACCGTGTACCCTGCCGTGTATACGCAATTTTATATGTTTCATTCCCTAACGGCTAAGCTGGAATGCTTTCCAGGCCAGGAACCCAGCTACGATAGCACCCACCGCAGATGCCCATACCGGGATCTCCCACAAACCTACAGTCACCGGCGTG
>CAYIAN010000042.1:0-4380 GCA_964361435.1 uncultured Candidatus Saccharibacteria bacterium | reverse complement strand
CCTCGATAATAATGAGGGATCCCTTTTTTGTATCGTTAATCCCCAGACTCATGTTCTTTGTCCAATGCTCCTTTAAGGGCGTCCTGCAATTTACCTTTGTCTATTTCGGGGGCTTTCTTTTTGGGAGGTTCTTTTCTTAATACATCCAATCTTTCCTCTCCCCGTCTTTGAACCTTCTCTCCAATCCCATGTGCAACAGCTTCATATTGAGCACCTATTTTTCTTTCAATTTCCTCTACCGGTACTCCGTACTTTTGTCTACTATTTTCTATAATGACATCTGCAAAAGACTCTCCTTCTAGTTCGTGGGGAGGGAAAGTAGTTGCAGAAAAGGGTTTTGAGGAAACACCGTCTATCATCAGCTTTACATATACATTGAAGTTGGGAAGATTTACTAAGTCATTTATTAGGAATTCTGGCTCAAACTCTTTCTCCAAGAATTCCGCATCTTCCGCTCCTACCCTGAAAGTAATCATGGTTCCAACGTTTCCAAATACCGCATCCCTCACCTTGGTGTTGCGAGTTACGGGATCGGTAAGCTGTTTGGTATATTGGTGAGCAATGGTTAAGCTCAACCCGTACTTACGCGCCTCGGACAAGATATCCGCAAAGGAATCCGTAGAGAAGTTTTGAAACTCGTCTATGTAAAGATGGAAAGGTTTTCTGTCTTCTAGGTTTGAGATATCCGCCCTGCTCATAGCAGCCATCTGAATTTTGGTAATAAGCATAGCTCCGATCAAAGACGAGTTGTCTTCTCCCATTCTTCCCTTTGAGAGATTCATGATAAGTATTTTCCCTTCGTCCATAATCTGGCGCAAGTTAATGGTGGAATGAGGCTGTCCTATTATGTGACGAATCAAGGGATTGGAAACTAATTGCCCAACTTTATTGAGCACTGCCGCGTTGGCTTCATCAGCATATTTTGCAGTCCACTTATTAAACTCCTCCACCCAGAAGGTTTTCACAACCGGGTCGGTAAGTTCTTTAATAACTCCGTCTCTATATGTTTTATTCGTCAACATACGCATCACATCCAACAGGGTTGCTCCGGGGTACTCAAGCAGGGCAAGAAGAGTATTGTTCATAATGTACTGCATGCGGTTAGACCAAACATCCGCCCATACCTTTTTGAACACCCCCATAATGCCAGAAGCTACCAAATGAATATGTTCCTCGCTTACCTTCTCCAGGGGGTTGAAGCCAATGGGATGTGCCATATCCGAAGGATCAAAATAAACCACATCATTCAGGCGCTCTTCGGGAACAAATTTCAGAATGGTTTCCGCCGATTCACCATGGGGATCAAGAAAGCCCACTCCTTTACCTTCGCGGATATCGTCAATAATCATATTCTCCAGTAAGACGGACTTACCGGAACCCGTCTTACCAATAATATATGTGTGGCGCATGCGGTCTTTCTCTTTAATGCCAAAAGCCACCTTATTCCTAAAGTTTGTTTGCCCGATTATGGTTATGTTGTTGCCGTCTCCTTTCATCTTTCTTTAGTAGGTAGATCCATTGGAGCCTGACTTTTACGGGATTGAATAGCTTGGGTTCTCTGTGATTTTACCAATCCCAAAGGCGGATGGAACAGCGTTGCCACCTCTTCGGTATTTAGAATAGAGGTTTTGAGTTTCATATCCACAAAAGGAATATAAATCGGTTTAGGCATAGCCCTGTGAATATAATTAATCATTAACATCTTTTTTCTTCTGGTTAACCTTTTCTTTCTCCAAAATAATCCTACAGCTCTAGGAGTGGTCAACGTAGGTTTGTGCGGGGCCAACTGATTTAAATTTTGGTCCCCGAGTTGTCTAAGGGAACCCATAACGGCGGTTACATTGTCCGTAGTAAATTCATCCTTGTCGTCTATATAGATAAAACGTAAAACACACTCAAAAGCGTTTTTAGATATTTTGTTATATATGGCTTTAACCTTCTCTTGGCTCGCCGGTGAAGGCGGTTTGTTGGGAGTAGGCTTAACATCTACAACACCCTCATCGAATATAGGGGGGGTTGCCATGGCTCCAGGAAGATTTTTGAAAATATCCCCAGCATCTTTTGCTACGCTACTTAAAACGGATGGGCTCTTCGCCGCTTTAACACCTATAATATCGTCTATTTCCTCTTGCCCTTTTTCTCTCCAGGTGTCACCCGTTGGTTTAATCAGAAGCTGAAGCCAGATGGCTTCATTATTCTTTAACGTGGACATAACTTCGGTGATGGTGGCTAGGGGATCTAATAGGGGTTCCTCCGTATTGTCTTCAAAATATTCATATGTCTTGATGGGAAAATGACTTGGCTTAACCAAGGTAAAATCAGTTCCAAAAATATCTCTGTCGGAGAAGGGTTTCTCTCTAAGTCTTTCTATGTAATCTTTTTCTACTTCAACAATCTCAGCATCCGGGTACTCAGAAAGAAAAGCTGACTCCACCAAACGTTTGTGCACCTCGGGGGTACGGATAAAAAAGTGTACGCCCTCGGAAAACCCCACAATTTCCAAAGACATCCAATCTTCCACCTTCCCCTTTATGTATCTATCTATCCTCTTGATGCCGAATGAATAAGTACCGTGTAGGGCGGCCACAACCTGCTCCATGGCCTTGATTGATTTAATGTTCTCTTTTGGGATAGTTATCTCCAAGAGAATCCATTTAATTTCATCTATATAGCGTTCGGTGATGTGGATCAACCACCAGTCCCGCGCAAATACTAAAGCGGCTAGAGGAACCACTAGCCACCAATATGAAAAAGCTTGCAGTACACTGTTAAAAAGTTCACTCATTGAGGGAGTAGGTGCCTCGTCCCATAAGAACAAAGCGCGGATCTCTAATCAGTTCATTATGAACTGTAGCATGCGCTTTCTTCTTATCGCTCATCTCGTTAACTAGGCGGGCAATCTCCATAAAATGCATAGGCTCACCTTTTTGTTCAAGCACCAGATAGGCCTTGTCTTTCACGGTCTTAGGGTTGACGCGCAACCAATGAGTGGCACCCATATGTCCATAAGGGCCAGTACCAAAGTTCTTGGAAAGTGAGAGGTAATTCAAAATAACGGATTCGGAAAGGTTGTGCTCTCCCCTAATCTCTTCCATATACCTATCAAAATTATGCTCTTTGTGCTTTAAGAGCTTTGCTATCAATTTCACTGCCAAATCGTGGGTCTCTGAATCCAAGTACCAAGTGGTGTGAATGTCTTGAGTTTCATCCTTTATATACGGATGCCCCAAAACCTTAGCCAGGAAATTAAGCTTGTTTTCAAAAACTGGGTGGTATTCCTTGTGGGCATCGCAAAGCATAGCTATATCGCGAGCCAAGAAATCACTACGCCTTACTCTGGAAACGCTCTCTAGATACTTTTCCATCAACTCCAAAAAGAGCAAGGTCTGCTTTTCTTCTTTAATACGCTCCCTAATGCCATTAAGGGTTGAAGCCTCTATCTGGCGCACCCTCTCGCGAGTTAAACCGTATTCCTCTCCCAAGCTGGCTAGGGTATACATATCAGGGCTTTTGAGGCCAAATCTGCGCACCACAATATCGCGTCCCCTCTTATCTTCTACTTGGAGCGCTTTTTTTATAAGCTCTTCTATATCTATTTCTAGTGCTATCTTTAACATTTAGCTGGATTTAACAATACAATATTATGGATAATGAGTCAAGTGGGTCCTTAACCATTCATGCCTATTTACACTCTACCACATAAATGGTCTAAACTTATCCACCTCAAGCGTCTTTGGTCCTCTTTCCGGCAAGAAGCAACATGGGGCTAGCCACAAAAATTGAGGAATAAGCGCCTGCGATGGTACCCACCAATATCGCCAAAGTAAAGTATTTAAGACTTATCGGCCCAAAGAAGTATATGGCGAATAAGACCAGCACGAGGGTCAAGGAGGTATTAATAGAGCGCGCCATCGTTGAGGCAATACTTTTATCTATCATCTCCTCCAGGTCTACCCTGCCGGGGTGATGCATAAGATTTTCCCGAACACGGTCAAAAACAACTATAGTATCGTGTACCGAAAATCCCATAACAACCAAAAGCGCCACAATGAAATTAATGTCTATAAAAACATTCTGGGTTTTCCCCAAAATGGCGAAAAGACCTGCCGGCAAAATTACATCATGGGCGAGGGTCAACAAGGTTATCAACCCATACTTCCAAGACTTCACTGGCTTAGAAACCTTCCTAAAAACAATGGTTATGTAGAGCGATATAGCAACCATTACCAAACCTACCGCCCACCAAGCTTTGGAACGCAGTTCCTTGGATACTATCGGGCTCACTGACCAGAAATCTAACTCTCGTGCTTCGGAACCAAAATTAACTTTCAAAATCCTCACTATTTCCTGACGCTCACTATCTGAAAGTTCCCTCAGGGA
>CAYIAN010000041.1:0-4393 GCA_964361435.1 uncultured Candidatus Saccharibacteria bacterium | reverse complement strand
GAATAAATTATTGGAAAGGCGAAGTTGTAGGCAAGGAGGTCATTGATGGCAAAAACGTTATCCATTGGCGTACTACCCAAACCACCAAATGGAATAAATTTGGAGAGTGTGCCGGAACAACTCGTTGGGAAGAGAACTATTATCTGGGTGAATTGAATGGTGGGAAGGGCGTGGTTAGAAGTCAAGGAGGAAACCTGGATGTACCTAAAGATACTTGGGATATAACTTTCAATAAGTGGGCAGAGTTACCCCAATAATGTCTTATTATAAACATATAAAATACTAGGCTCGATTGTAGTTGCAGTAATTACGGTTTCACTTTTGTTCGTTGGGGTTTACCTGGGCAGTAGCCAGAGGGCTGATACTGCGGAGATAGACAAAACAGAGCCATATAACGAAGGGTTCTTTGGAAATTTGGATACGTTAATTGAGGGTCTTGGACAATTTGCAGAGAGGGGAAAGGAAATCAGAGAAGACCGCTACCAAGAACATCTTGAAACCAAGAAACGTCTTGCCGAGACTAGCAAGCTCTTGGAGCCAGCCCCTGACACTGTTTCTTTAATCACCACTACCGCCAGAATAATTCAAGTGATCCAGACCAGTTACCCTATTCATTTTCATTTGTTCCATCTAGAGATAATTGAATATTCCACGTCCAGCCCCCAAGCCACTACTTGAAGCCGCACACAGTAGCTGCATTGCAGAGAGTGTGCCCCTTGAGGGGACCGCCGTATCTCATCCACGTAGTATAGCCGTAGTATCTGAGACTGACTGGGTTTATGCACGTGCCGCCCAAAGATTTACAGGTCGGATACAGCTCTGAAGGAGACGCACACCTTTCCTCTCCCGGCTCGTATCGATGACCGCTCCCTGCCGTTCCATCAGTGGCAACAGGTATAGCACTATAACCACCTTCAACAAGCAACCCTGACTCTGGACTTTCACCATCACACCAGAAGTGCCAGTAACCCTTGTAATAATCACCACCATTGCCCGGCGTCCTGCGAACATAATACATGCTATACTCTTCCGCCACCACTTTAGTGCAATCGACAGCAGCGCGGAGAGCGCTACTTGTCTCTTGCCATTGGCTTCTTGCAGCGGCGACGGCGGCACTCGTGCCGGCTTTAGTGGCAGTGCCAACCGCAGTGTATGCGCTCCTACTCTCTTCGGCTGAGGCTTGAAAGGCAGTTATCAGGTCACCGCACGCAGAATCAAGGGCATCGCCACCACCAGCACCCCTCACGATAGTTTCCGCTCCTCCCACATACTTGATAGTATTCTCTATTTTAGCCAGGTTGATGGCTGTTTTAACCTCTTTATTGTGCAGTGCGTTAAGTTGTGCAGATAGGGCGTTAAATCGTGCTCTTCCTTCCGGGGTGGATACATCTAGGTTAGCCATCTGCTCCGCTATAGATCTTGCTTCTTCAGCAGCGTTTTGCAGTACTGTCGTGTTTGTAGGGCCGGCGCTAGTCATTTTTCTATTATCCAACATCTCCGCCCTTGCAATTTGAAAATTAATTCTCGTCGCATCAAGGTTTGCAAAGGCGATTCTTTTTCTTTGCTTAGCTTCCTTAATTTGAGCAGTAATAGCATCCTTCTCTGCTTGTGTTGTGGCCGCCGCGCGATCATCCTGAAGACTGTCTACGGTTCCCTGAAGTCCTTGAAATGTATTTAGCGCATCGGTTCTTGCTGCCCTGGCCGTTGTGACTCTCCCAGCCGCAAAAGCACTCTGGAACTGAGCCATTAGAGAAACGGGGAGGATAAGACCCGCTAAGAGGGTTGAAGCGAGATATTGGGTTACTTTGGGCTGGGGTTGCATTATTCTATAAAGTCATCATCTGCGGTGACATTGGTATCTATATCGTACTTCGCGTCGTCATCTATATCGTCAAGCCCTAAATCTGCAGAGAGGGTCTCTATCTGTTCCTCTACGGTTTGGTTGGAGTTAAAGACCTTACTGAAGTCCACGAAAAACAAGGCAACAATCACCACTACCGCCAGCACAATCCAAGGAAACCATTTGCTGAAGTTTTTATCCATCTGTATTCAATCCTTTCAGGCTATCTTATATTGACTAATATGTAAAATTGGATGGGGAATAATTCGAGGAAGCCTCTCTGATCACACTATTCCACAAAGGAATCGTCTAACTCGAAATCATCAGAGAAGTCGTCATTCAAACCTAGGCTCGAAAACAACTCGTCCAAACGCGTACTAAGATCGCCTACCCCCAATCGAGGAGGGCGGCGGAATAGAAGGCACCGGTGGCCCTAGAACGGGCTCTGGCTCTGGCCGGGGCCAACTATCAAATTATGTCTTTTAATAACATAAATCGTCTTTGAGACAGAGAACCCGTATAACCAAACATAGATGTTAACTTCAAAATACCCGAGTTTGTTATAATTAATTTCATAGACAAATGTTAGGTTCAATCGTAGTTGCCCTCGTTACCGTTTCGCTCCTTTTTGTGGGGGTGTATTTGGGGAATAGCGAGGACAAGGCAGAGAGTGTAGAAGGGGTGGAATCATATAACGAGGGTTTCTTTGGCAGCTTAGATGCCCTAGTCGGCGGGTTAGAAAAATCAGCGGAAAGGGGAGAAGAGACAAAAGAGGATCGCTATCAGGAGTATTTAAAGGTTAAAGACAAGGCTGATCAGGCCACTACACGCTTTCAGGAGGCCCCAAGGGTTTATAAAGCGCAGCCAGCCACCCCACCCAAGGTTGAACTCCAAACCACGTTACCAGGGGACAACAATACATCTATAAGCACACCAGCGCCGACACCGAAGCCTAGTATTCCTAATGAAGAGCCCTCTCCCTCAGAAGACGAAGACTTTTCCTCTGATTTTGAAGATTTTGACTTTGATTTTGGGGATGACTTCTAGAAAAGTTATCCACACTATACAGTTGAAACTGTCAAGATTCATTGGTAGACTTCAAACAGATGAGTAAACAATCAATATCTTGGCTCGTGCTCTTATTGGTTGCACTAGCTGTGGCTACGTTCGTTAGCCTTGATGCCTTTAGATCAGAAACTGCAGAAGAAAGTCTTAATGAAGTGAACGTCGAGTCTGATAATGGAGCAGTCGATTTAGAGAATAGCGGTTTTATAGATGAAGATGCCCCAGAATTTATCGATTAAATTAGTTTTAAGTAATTTTATTCTAGCTGGCTTGATAGTTCCTGGGTCTTTGCTTGGGCAGATTCAGGCATCTCTCAGCGACGATACAGATGATTTGAATGACACAAAGGAGGTATTAATCACGGAACGTGACGGTCTTCAGGATGCGATATCTAGTTTAAGAGATGAAAGAGATAGCCTACAGGCTGGTGCAGAAAGGGATAGTTTAACACTTGAGATCCATACTAAGACGAAAAAGATTTTCCTTTTGAGAATCGATATAGATAAAATAACTTTGGAGATATCCAAGATTAGGGGAACCAATTTAAGGGAGATACCTGGAGGCGACCCCTTCTTGAGTAGCCTAGGGGACATCGATAGTGCTATAGGTTACCTGGGAAGCTTCAGAAATAGGGTTGAGGGAACTGACGCCGGTAGTGAACTTAATGCCTTGAGCAAGGACTACAACCTTTTTAGGAAGACTAGGTGGGCGGAAACGTTTGGGCTAGTGGAGGTAGATAGAAACATACAAAGGCTTAATCAGATAAGACGGGTAATTGAGGAGAAGATCACTCCGGGCATAGAACAGAAGAATATAAATAATGAAGAGCTAAGCGGGCTGGTGGCAGAAGCGCAAGCGGCCTGGCAAGCGGGCATGGATGCAATAGCCGATGTCACAGAGGCACTTAGTATTTTAAGCGAAGCAGAGGGTAAAGATAATATAAAGACTGCATGGCAGAATGCGCAGAGGGCAATCGCCAATTTATGGAAGGCAACCAAATCGGCTGGTAAAAAAACTGAAAGGGCAAACAATTTATACAATGAATTACTCGCGAGCTTAGCAACTTGTGTCTATCCCGAGTGGAGTTCAATTGAATGGAGTGATTGTTCCGTCTCCTGCGGTGGTGGAGCGCAGAGTCGTACTAAGGTAGCAACTGCTGGAGGAAGTTCATGCTAAGACAGAATTCAGACACGAGCGTGCAATGAACGATCTTGCACAGTAACAGGAGGGGGTGTTAATCCAGTGGCTCTTTGCTCTCAGGATATGAAGGCTTGCCCGGATGGTTCTTTCGTGAGTCGTGGTGGCCCCAATTGTAAATTTGCCGCGTGTCCAAGCATCGTGGAGCCCACGTTTATTATTACTTGTATTGGTTCTGGTTGCAGTGCTGACAAAATGTCATGCGAGAGTGAATACACGCGGGAGGAATTTTCAGAGAAGACATTTAAGTGTGTGAAAACTATTTATCCTGCCTCCCCCCCTGACCCTTTG
>CAYIAN010000040.1:0-4429 GCA_964361435.1 uncultured Candidatus Saccharibacteria bacterium | reverse complement strand
TAGCAATAAATGGGTTTGGAAGAATTGGAAGACTTTTCTTTCGTCAGGCTTTTGGAAACAAAAACATTAATATAGTAGCGATCAACGATTTGGGGAACATAGAGAATCTCGCGTATCTCCTAAGACACGATAGCGTTTACGGTGCTTTTAGAAGACCAGTTAAGGTAGAGGGAAAAAGTTTGGTTGTGGAAGGAAAACGGATTGAATGTTTCCAAGTCAAAGAACCGAAAAAACTTCCTTGGAGAAAAATGGGGGTAGACATTGTAGTTGAAGCAACGGGAGTTTTTGATTCGTTTGCCCGAGCTAAGGACCACTTGAGGGCAGGAGCCAAAAGAGTGGTGATAACCGCGCCGACGGACGATGCAGACGGTAAGGATGGAGCGACTGTTTTAATGGGGATTAATGATAATAAGTTGCGCTCCGTGAAGCTTTCTTCGAATGCGTCTTGTACGACTAATGCCGCCTCACCCGTAATTGCAATTCTTTCCGAGAAATTGGGGATAGAAAAGGCGATGCTTTCAACCGTTCATGGATACACAGCAAGCCAAGCATTGGTTGATGGACCAGTGAAGGGGCACGACCTACGAAGAGGAAGAGCTGCGGCGTACAATATTGTTCCATCGTCAACTGGAGCGGCTGAAGCGGTGGAGAGAGCCCTGCCTGATTTGGCCGGAAAGTTTGACGGCATTGCTTTTAGGGTACCGGTGATTGCTGGATCTATCGCCGATATCACTCTGATTTCAAAAAGAAATACGAGCGTGAAAGAAGTGAATGCCATTTTGAAAGAAGCAGCCGAGAGTTCTCACTGGAAAGGGATTATGGCCGTAACCGAAGATCCGGTTGTCTCGAGCGATATTGTGGGTCAACCCTACGGAGCGATAGTGGATCTTCCTTTAACTAGGGTTGCCGGAGGAAATCTCGTTAAAGTTCTTTCTTGGTACGATAACGAATATGGTTACGCTTCCACTCTAGTAAAGCACGTTTTGCGGATAGGAGATTACCTTAAGTAACCCCTCAACAATGGACAATCCTTTAGAGCGAACGCTCTTATGGGTGCTCTTGATCATCGCGGCACTTTCCGCCGGGTGGTTATTTTTGTTCGTTAGTGAACTTTCCGCCGTTATAGTTAAGGCTAATCAATCTACAAGTGTCACCACAGAGTTGGAAGAACGATTAGCTATTCTCCAAAACGAACATTCTAAAGTAGTGATGCTTTTTGTGGGCGATATTATGCTCTCAAGGTCGGTTGGTATCAGAATGGAAACCGTGGATGATTATAGATATCCATTCTTAAAGGTAGCGGATATTCTAAGAGGCGCTGATTTAGTTTTCGGGAACCTAGAGGGTCCCATTTCCGATCAAGGGCGCAACCAAGGAAGCATTTATTCCTTCCGCGCAAATCCGCGGGTGGTGGAAGGTTTGTCGTATGCAGGTATAGATGTACTATCCTTGGCCAACAACCACATTTGGGATTGGGGAACGGCCGCACTTCTCGATACCGTATCTATTCTTGAGGGAGCAGACATTACTCCGATTGGCGCAGGAACAAATTCAAAACAAGCCAATAAACCGGCATTGTTTAAAATTGGAAAGGCTAAGGTGGCAGTGCTGGCATACACCACCCTCTTGTCAAAGAGCTTAGGGGCAAATAGTGAAACTCCTGGATTGAGTACTTTCGATCTGGCTAGGATTAAAGAAGTTGTTAGTAATCTTTCTAAGGAAGGCAATTTAGTAGTAGTTTCCATGCATTGGGGAAAGGAATATGAAACATCGGCCAATGACTTACAAAGGGATATTGCCAAAGAATTAATCGACTCCGGTGTAGATATAATAGTTGGCCATCACCCTCACGTAGTTCAGGAACTGGAGCAATATGGTAACGGCTGGGTGGCGTATAGTTTAGGCAACTTTATCTTCGACCAAAATTTCTCCGAAGAAACCATGCGGGGAGCGATTTTGAGGGTGGAACTGGACGGGGGAAACATCGCAAACGTAACCCTTATGCCAGTAAGAATATCCTCAGATTTCCAGGCAAGTTTTGAAGGATCTAACATTCCCCAGTAGGGATAGCTTATAATATAATCAATGGTCATATATATCGGTGCTGACCACCGGGGGTTTCAAATAAAAGAACAGCTTAAGACATTTCTCTTGGGAAATGGCTGGAGTGTACACGACGTTGGAGCCAAAGAACTGATTCCGGACGATGACTACATTGATTATGCAAAAGCTGTTTCAGAAAAAGTTTCTGTGGATCCTAGGGAAAGCAGGGGAATTTTGATTTGCGGCAACGGTGTGGGGATGGACATTGTGGCTAACAAGTTCAACCAAGTGCGTTCCGTCTTGGGGATTTCACCAGATCACGTGCTGACAAGTAGAGCAGACGACGATACTAATATTCTCTCTTTGGCAGCGGATTTCATTGACGGAGAAACTGCCAAGAAAATGGTGAGTATTTGGCTGCAAACTCCCTTTTCGGAAAAGGAACGCCATACAAGGAGGTTGGAAAAAATACGTCAAATTGATAATTCCCTCAATTAACAGAACCACCTTCGAGGAAGCGCAGAAGGATGTACGCAGGGCCGAAGAGTTTGTGCCCTCTGGAGGCTGGTTGCATTTGGATGTGGCCGACGGGAAGTTCACTTCTTGGAAATCATGGAATAATTCAGAGGAACTCAAAAACTTAGGCACAAAACTGAACATAGAAGTTCATCTTATGGTCGAAGATCCAGCAAGCGTTGCCGCTGCGTGGCTTGAAGGCGGAGCGAAACGTTTGATTGTTCCTGTGCAGGCAGCAGAAGATATGGTTGCCCTGAGCGAGTTGACTCAAAAATACGGAGTGCAATTAATGCCTTCATTTGATTCGAGTATCTCAATTGAAAATGCGAAACAATATGAATGGGCAGGGTGTATAGGAATTCTGGCTGTCCACCCGGGAGAGAGTGGACAAAAGCTAGACGAGGAATCTTTTAATAAGGTGAAGTTTTTGCGAGAGACAATGCCGGGTGTTAAAATTGAATTTGATGGAGGTGTCGATCTTGATACGGGAGCGCGTGCGCTAGGAGCGGGCGCTGATATCTTGGTATGCGGCCATTACATATTTGCGAGTGTCGACCCTAAGGAGAGCTTTGCAAAATTAAATAACTTAAATCCCAATGTATCTTAACGACAAAGAAACAAAAATCTTAGAAGACCAAGCGAACAAGATTCGCAAGAAGATTATCGAGACTCTTGAAAATGCTGGGAGTGGTCATTCCGCGGGTCCTTTGGGAATGGCAGATATTTTCACCGCTTTGTATTTTAGGTTGCTAAATCACAATCCCAAAAATCCCGGGTGGGAAGATAGGGACAGAGTAATACTTTCGAACGGTCATATCGTGCCGGTACAGTACACGGCCATGGCATATGTGGGATATTTTCCAATTAGTGAACTCAAGACTCTAAGGCAAATTAGCTCTCGCTTGCAGGGACACCCTCATAGAGGCAGTCTTCCTGGGATTGAAGTAACGGCTGGTCCCCTGGGAAATGGCTTAGGACAAGCAGCGGGTATGGCTTTATCTGCAAGGATGGATCGGAAGAAACATAGAATATACTGTCTCCTCTCGGACGGAGAGCATCAGGAGGGGGTGACTTGGGAAGCCGCTATGTTTATCGGTAAAGAAAAACTGGCGAACATCACAGGCATTATTGATCGTAACAATATTCAAATTGATGGGTACACCGAAAGTGTAATGCCCCTAGAGCCACTAAAAGAGAAATATGAAGCTTTTGGTTGGCACGTCTTAGAAATTGACGGGCACAACTTCGAGCAGATTATAAGCGCGGTGAGTGAAGCTAAGGCCGTAACATACCAACCCACTATGATCATTGCCCATACCATCCCCGGGAAAGGCGTGAGTTTTATGGAAGGAAAATATGAATGGCATGGAAAACCCCCAACAAAAGAACAAGCACAGAAAGCCCTGGCAGAGTTGAGAACATTGGGCGGGAAAATTAAATCAGAACACGAATAGATGTTAACGAGAGGGCAAAAATTAAATAAGAAGATGTTTCAGAAAAACGTGGAGAAGTTCCCTACGCGTAACGGCTACGGTGAGGGATTACTGTTAATTGGTACGGAGAATAAAAATGTGGTGGCCCTTTGTGCAGATCTTACTGAATCAACGCGCACGGAAGCTTTCGCTAAAAAGTTCCCGGAAAGATATATAGAAATGGGCGTGGCGGAACAAAACATGGCCTTGGTAGCGGCGGGACTGGGAATATCCGGAAAGATCGCCTATATGGCTTCATACGCAACCTTTTCTCCCGGCCGTAACTGGGAGCAAATCAGAACCACCATTGCGTACAACAACTCTAACGTAAAAATCGCCGGACACCACGCAGGTATATCAGTTGGTCCAGACGGAGCAACCCACCAGGCGGTGGAAGA
>CAYIAN010000039.1:0-4656 GCA_964361435.1 uncultured Candidatus Saccharibacteria bacterium | reverse complement strand
TGGTGTAGCTGGAACGACTGATGTTGCGACGACCTCGACAACGATTCCTTGGGGAACAGTAACTGCGGCAACTGCTGAGGAGGCACGGCACGATTTGGCCGTGACGACTAATGCCAAAAATGGTTTTTCAGTGACGGTCTTCCAGGATCAAAACCTTACTAGTGCCACCGGTGCAGACATAGATAAGTTTAGGGATGGCACCGATGGTGCCGCTCAAGCATGGGCAGCTCCAACTGGTACACTAGGAACCGAAGATACCTACGGTCACATTGGATTAACCAGTGAAGATAATACCCTCACCGGTGCCGCTGACCCGTTTGGTACGGCTCTTTTTGATGCCTTTGGAACATCAGCTACTCCGATAGAGGTGTTCTACCACGACGGTCCGGCTGATGGCACAACTGACCACAAGGGTGCGACTAAGATTGGCTACAAGATCGAGACTAACGCCTTACAGGAGGCTGGTACCGATTATGCCAATGTCCTTACTTACATAGCGACTCCTACCTTTTAGGATTTAGCCGTTAACTAAGTAGACAAAATCCCCACATAGTGGGGGTTTTGTTTTAATAAAGACTAGGAGTATAATTACTGACAATAGGTTATTACGAGATGAAGAAAGGACAATTTTTTTTACAGTCTCTGTCGATGGTTGCGGTTGTGACTCTCTACTTGGGGGCGGGTTTTCGAACTATTTCCGCTCAAGAAGAAACGGGAGTCAAAATACAACCGGCTTTAATAGAGGAAAGAATTGATCCCGGACAGGTGTTATCATCTTCTTTGGAGGTAACTAATCTAAGCAGGGAATCGGAAACCTACTATGCTATTAAAAGAGACGTTAGCGGCGTGGCTGATAATGGGAGCCCTATATTCGCTGAAGTTGGAGAAAAAACTGGATTTGAATTAAGTGAGTGGATCAAGATTAGTGAGGATCCAATAACTATTGTTGCCGGTGGAACCAAGGCGATACCTTTTACCATTACTGTTCCCGAAAACGCCAGTCCGGGTGGACACTTTGGAGGAATCTTTATGTATCTCGAACCTGTAGCTCCAGGAGAAACTGGTACTGGGGTTGGGTATCAGGTGGGGACCTTGATAAGCCTGAGGATTTCTGGAGAAGTAGTGGAAGATGCGAGAATCAGAGAGTTTCGTACTGAGAGTAAAGTGTATGGCAAACCAAGCGTTAATTTTGTAGCGAGAATTGAAAACCTCGGTAATACTCTAATTCGACCGAGGGGACCATTGGAGATAACTAATTTCTTCGGAGAAAATGTGGCCACGCTTAAGATGAACGACTCTGGGGGAGCAGTCTTGCCAGAGCAAGTTAGAGAATTTACCCTGTCTTGGGAGGGAGAAGGCTTTCACTTCGGTCGCTATCAGGCGTTAATGGGTTTGGTATATGGTGAGGATAGTGTTAAAAGCATCTCAGATACATATTCTTTTTGGATATTGCCTGTAAATGTGATTCTGCCGGTGATATTGGGCATAGCCCTGCTCGTTTTGGCCATTTATCTCCTGATGAGATACTATGTCCGCAAGAAACTTGGTCAGATGATAGATAGCTCTGGGAGATTGAGCAAAACGGCTGATAGGGCGGCTCATCTCCAGAAATCTTCCTTCAAACACTTTATCTTTTTGACGGTATCGATATCCCTACTTGCCTTAATTATATTAGGACTACTATTCTTCCTCTTTGCTTAGGCTATGGCCCGGAAGATAAGCGGTAATACACTAAAGGCAAAAAATTGGCTTAGCGTATTTCGCTATCTACTAATTATCACTTTTGTTTTCGTGGTTGTTCAGATTGTACTGATATCAATTTTTGACTTTAACTTAGTTGAGTGGAGATATTACCCAATAGCTCAAGTGGGCACTACGGTGGCAGTTCCGCCTAATGAATTTAATCAACTAGCCCAACAGCTACAAGAAAAAGAAATAGATCTCTCGAAGAGGGAGGAGGCACTCAAAAAACAGGAGGCTACCCTGGAGTTAGAGAGGTTGAATGTTTTAAACGACAAAGGTAATACTCTTTATTATCTCTATGTAATCTCATCTTTATTAATTGTGTTAATCGTAGTTAATTATTATTTAGACTATCGAAGGCAAAAGGGGAAAATGTAAATGAGGTTATATAATAGAGGTAGATTTAAATGTAATGAAAACATTTGTTACGAGAATGAAGCTCGGCAGTTTTATTCTTCTGTTCTTGGCGGCTATTTCTCCGGGTTATCTAACTAGTGTCTACGGAGCGTCATTAACCTATATCAGCGATACGGTATCGAGCTCTAACCCGGGAGTTTTAGTTAATCATCGTATTACTTTCACGATCAGTAATGGTATCCCAGCATCGGGAAAGATAGTGATCACACCTCAAAGCGGAGAATTTACTATCCCAGGAAGTTTGGATTACACAGACATCGATCTGATACGCAACGGAGTGGACCAAGTATTGGCTTCCATCCCAGGGAGTGGTCCGGGGAGTGCTATGGGAGTAGCGGTTGAAAGCGGAAGTAATGGTAAGATGACTATCACCTTAAATGATTCAGACGGTTTGGCGGTTGGCAGTCAGATGGAAATTAAGATTGGCACCAATGCCTCTTTTGGGGCAACCGGAGATCAACGCATTCAAAATCCTTCCACCCAGGGCTCTTACGAAATGTATATCCAAACAAAAGATGGCTCTGGTGGAATGATAGATGAAGCCAATACGATCATTGCCATCATTAACCCCGTTAATACTAGTGGCGCTAAATCATCGGGATCGGGTGGCGGCGGTGGTGGCGGTGGCGGCGGTGGTGATGGAGGAGGGGGAGGAGAAGCGCCTCCACCCCAAGCACCTCCTCCAGTACCACAGGTTAAAAAAGACAGTCCCAATGCGGATTTCAACGGAAGCGGCTCAGTTGGTTTAACTGATTTGTCTATTATGATGTTCCACTTCGGGAGAAGAGTTGGAGTTGGCAGCAAGCCGGATCTTAACGGTGATGGGTTGGTAAGTTTAGTCGATTTTTCCATCATGATGAGCCAATGGAGTAGTTAAACAGTAATTGCCGAGCAAACCAAGCACACATTCTAGTTGTCGCCTAGAAAATAAACAATTAAAATAAAGTCAGATGAAACGTTTGCACAACTTCTTACTTTGGGGGATGACTCTAGTAGTCGGAGTAGCTCTTACCACCGGAGTTTCCGCCCAACAAACGAGCGTTCTGTTGTATCTAAGCCCAGCTTCAAAAAGCCTGGCTCCCGGAGATATTCTCGATGTAGACGTCTTAATTAATACTCAAGGTAAAAGCATAAACGCCCTGGACGCTCAACTAAACTTCCAACCGAGTAAACTTCAAGTAGTGTCACCCTCCATTGGGGATTCAGTAATTCAGATCTGGACCAGCGGTCCGACCTTTGACAATACCAAGGGTACGGTAACTTTCCAGGGCGGTATTCCTAATCCAGGATTGAATACTCGTTCTGGAAGAATAGCCAAGGTTAGATTCAGGGCACTCTCTGCCGGGAAAGCGAATGTAACTTTCTCGAGCGGGTCAGAGGCGTATTTAAACGACGGCCTAGGCACATCCGTTATGGTTGCAACTAGCGGCAGCGAATATGTCATCACAGCCTACGAATCGGAAGAATATCAGGATAAACTGCAACTTGAAGATCAGGGCGAGGGGGGCAAGCAACCGATTCGAGTGTATGGTCCAAATGTGAGTTCGCCTACTCACCCAGATGAACTTACTTGGTATAAAGAGCGTAAAGTTGAGTTTGTTATCAAAAGCGGTTCTGCGATCAGCGGCCACAGCTTTATTTTAGATGAAGATCCAGCTACCGAACCGGATGAGGTATCTGAGGGAAATCAAGGGAAAATAGTTTACGATAACCTAGAAGATGGGGTGCATTATCTCCACGCTCGATCTTTGCAAAATGATGTCTGGGGAGAAGCAACCCACTTTGCAGTTAGGATAGACGCCACTGCGCCAGAAGATTTCAAGATTGATGTTGCGCCCTCCATTAGGAGTACGATCCAAACTCCCGTTATAAGCTACGGCACAAAAGATACTTTATCCGGACTGGATCGATATGAAGTGAGCTTAAAGCCAAAGAAGGTAAATTTATCCAAACAAGACCTTGAGGGTCTGGGGGCAGAAGTGATTAATCTTTTGGAATCCGGTGCCAAAGAAGAGAAGTTTTTTGAAAGAGACAGTCCATTTACTCCAACATTTAAGCTGCCGGTTGGAGAATACGTGGTCAAGGTAAGGGCATATGATGTTGCAGGGAACTACCGAGAAGTTGAACAAGAGGTTGAAGTGGTAATCGCCCTTATGACCTTAACTAACCGAGGGATAATGCTCGGACCTGATTTTATAATTCCGTGGCTTTATATGTTGATTATATTGATGCTTACCATCATCGCATTCAATCACTATGTGGTTCTAGTGCTTAGGAGTACCGCCAAAAATCGAGAGAAACTAGCTACCTTTTTTGAGAAAAAACTTTCTCGCAAGAGGAAACATCATTGGTGGAGGAAGATGTTTAAATCTGCGTAACGACAGTAGGTGATTAAGAGAATCCTCCTCGGTTAAATTCTGTTGGTAAGTGGGGCTTACTAATAGTTTTTTCGGGCTACTAGAGCGAATTGATCGAAGTATTGCATCATATCTGGCA
>CAYIAN010000038.1:0-5159 GCA_964361435.1 uncultured Candidatus Saccharibacteria bacterium | reverse complement strand
ATGATCTCTTTGGTGGTAGCGTTAGGGACGGCCATTTCAGAAGAGTTTGATATATCAAAACTTCGGTATCACAAGATTATTATCATGACTGATGCCGATGTAGATGGATCACACATTCGTACGCTTTTGCTAACTCTCTTTTTCAGATACTTCCCTAAACTTATAGAGGGTGGATATTTGTACATTGCAGAGCCTCCCTTGTATAGAGTTTCTAAAGGGAAGGCGTTTGAATATGCATTTACGGAAGAAGAAAGGGATAAGGTAATGGCGGGCATGAAGGGCCCAGGGAATATATCCATTCAGCGCTACAAGGGTCTTGGAGAGATGAACGCTGATCAGCTTAGGGATACCACCATGGATCCGGAAAAACGCACTATGAAGTTGGTTACCATAGAAAATGCCAAAGAGGCGGACAGGATTTTTGATATCTTGATGGGAGGAGAGGTAGCCCCGAGGAAGCACTTTATTCAGGTTCATGCAGATTCAGTCAAAAATCTGGATGTATAGGCCCGCCTTGAATCCGGAGACTAACTTCGTTATTATTCAACTCGCGAATGTTTAGTAAGTTATCATCCTTCCTCAGGGAATCCCTACGGGAGTTTAAGCGCATCAACTGGCCCAATCGTAAGGAGGCCATGGTTTTAATCGGCGTAGTCATCTTCGTCTGTTTTGTCTTCGCCCTATATCTAGGCGCCCTAGACTTTCTTTTCGTATATCTACTTGAACTATTTATTATCTAGAAATGATAAACGCGGTTAAAAAAGAAGAGTCCAAGATACCGCAATGGTTTGCGGTTCACACCTATGCGGGCTATGAAGATGCCGTGGCTCGGTATCTGGAACAAAGGGTTGAATCGTTGGAGATGAAAGATAAGATTTTTAAGGTGGTGGTTCCTAAGGAGAAAAGCATCAAGATTCGCAACGGCAAGCGCATTACTGTAGAGGAAAAAATTTATCCGGGGTATGTACTGGTTCAGATGACCATGGAGCCGGATTCTTGGTATGTGGTGCGCAACACCCCTCGGGTTACTGGTTTTGTGGGGTCCGACTCGACTAATCCCACACCCCTATCTTTTGAAGAAGTAGAGAGCCTTATGGCTCGCATGGGGCAGAAAGAACCAAGCTTGAGATTCGACTTCAAGTTAGGGGAAACGGTACGGATTATAGACGGTCCCTTCAAGGATTACGACGGCAAGATTTCCGAGGTTGACGAAAGTCGCGGCAGGATTAAAATCATGGTTCCTGTATTTGGCAGGGATACGGCGGTGGAACTAGACTCATTACAGGTTAAGAAACTATAAATATGGCTAAGAAGGTTAAAGCACAAATCAAACTTCAGATTGAGGCGGGAAAAGCCACTCCGGCGCCTCCCGTCGGTTCGACTCTCGGACAACAGGGTGTTGGTATCCAGGATTTTGTGGCTCAGTTCAATGAAGCAACTCGGGAGATGATGGGCGACATTATCCCTGTGGAAATCACGGTCTATGAAGACCGTAGTTTCACTTTTAAGCTGCGTACTCCTCCGGCATCAGATCTTTTGCGCAAAGCCGCCAAGATAGACAAAGGTTCCGGTGAACCTAACAAAAATAAGGTAGGGAAAGTTACTAAAGCCCAAATTAAAGAGATAGCTCTCCGTAAACTGCCTGATTTAAATGCCAGTGATGTAGCAGCAGCTTCAAAGATTATCGAAGGCACCGCGCGTTCTATGGGAATAGAGGTAGAGGGTTAATCACCAGAATCCCCGAGAGGGGATTTTTGGTTCAAGGCAGAAGTTAATATACAATTCTAACAATATGAGTACAGAAAGAACCCAGAAGAGTCTAGGAAAGCTTTTTGTTTTTGAAGGCGTTGACGGAACAGGGAAAGAGACCCAGCTCAATCTGTTTAAAAAACATTTATTAAGCGAAGGCTTGAGCTTCAAATTCCATGCTTTCCCTCGCTACAATAAGCCAGCATCTTACTTTATCAATCGTTATCTAGACGATCTAGAATCTCCCTACGGTGATTCGGATAACATTAGTCCCTATATGGCATCGCTTTTTTATTCTCTAGATAGGGCGGATGCCAGCTTTGGAATGAAACGATGGCTTTTCAATAACAATGTAGTGATCCTAGATAGATACACTGGATCAAATGTTGGTCACCAAGGAGCAAAGCTTACAGATGAAGGTGAGAGAAAAAAATATACCGACTGGCTATTTAATCTAGAGTACGAGATTTTACAGATTCCCAAGCCAGACCTCAATATTGTTTTAGACAATCCGATGGATGTTATAAAAAGACGTCTTACGGAAAGACAAAACTCAGATGCTCACGAGGCGAATTTTGATCACATCCAAAAAGCTCGCGAATCTTACTTATGGGCTGCCAAAAACTACGAGAATTTCAAGGTGGTCAGTGGAGTAGAGAATGATAGGGAACTTACTCCAAAGGAGATCCACGATAAGGTTTGGGAATTAACTAAAAGCTATTTAGGACTCTAATCCCTCTCCAGATCTACCCAGGTATAGCGGATACCCTGTTCTTCACCTTCTTCCTCAAAAGTTTTTTTAGTGAACTCTTCTTTATATGGAGGGAAAAATATATCAGCTCCTTCTGCGTGATCGTCAATTAAGGTTAGATACAGTTTGTCAGTCAGGGGAAGTGCTTGATTAAATATTTCTCCTCCACCGATTATAAATATTTCTTGGTTGTCCGTTTCCTTGGCTTGCTCTATCGCCTCATTGAGAGAGGGTGCTATGAGAACCCCCTCAGCGTGGTATTGGGGGTTACGTGTGATAACAATGTTAGTGCGTCCAGGAAGGGCCTTTCCTATGGATTCAAATGTCTTACGCCCCATAACGATGGGGTGGCCCATAGTCAAGTTTTTGAAGCGCTTGAGATCTGCAGAAAAACGCCAAACTAAATTCCCGTTTTTACCGAGGGCGTTGTCGTATTTGCCTATAGCAGCAATAATGCTTACCTTGGCCATTATTAATTAGATAGTGCTTTCCTCTAGGGGATAGGTCTCTTTAAGTTGTTTAATATCCCCCTTGGTAATTAAATCAACCTCTTGCTCATCTTCTTTCGCCAAGCCCTCGGCTACATCTCTCATGTGATGACGGCTTGGTTTTGTATCAATCTCACCCGCTAGTTGTTGAAAAACTAATTGGCAGAATCTTTCTCCAGGGTAGAGCCTTACGGTCTGGCTGCGAGTATTGTTTCTCACAGGCAAAACCAGCTTGCCGCTGTAGCCGGCGTCGATAATGCCGGTGAGGTCTACGGACAACCCCCTTCTGTTAACCGAAGACCGGGGGTAAAGAACGGCCATTATGTCTTTGGGTATGGTTATGGTCTCGAGAGATGACACAAGAATATATTCGTTAGGGAGAAGGTCAAAATGTTGTCCTTGCTCCAATTCCACTATGTCAAAGTGAGAAGCGCCGATGCTGTGCAGAGGATCCAGAGTTATGGCCTCGCGCCCCTCATTGCCCGGTAGCCAAGTTTTGGGGATCATGAAGGTAAAACCAAGTCTCAAGTCCACAGAGTGGTCCTGGATTTGCAAATTATCCAATCCCGGTTTGAAGATCAAACCACCGTTCTTGATTCTCTCTAGAATCTGTTGTTTTGCCAGAACGCTCATATCGGTGAAACTATAGAACAATTTTTAATCCCTTGATAGAGTCAAGTGGATTGTATTGATTTGAGATGTCGTCAACGATCTCCTCTACCAGCTTGACGTCCTTCTCTTCTGCTCTCAAGAAAGCATTTTCTGGGAGGTGGATAAATACGGGCTTGTGCTCATTACTCCTCCCCATTAGTTCTCTAGCTGCATCGTAGTGTATATCGTAGATATGGGCGTTTGATATTGAGTGGCTATATATCCCCGGGGTTACTCCCAATTTTTGAGCCAGTATAGTTTGCAGCAGGGCGAATCCGGCAACGTCATGAGGAAATCCTAATATCATATCGTTGGAACGAACCATGTTATGCAGATTCAACCTTCCGCCCATAATGTTAACCGTGAAAGTATAGGGGCAAGGAACATTTTTCTTTACAACTCCACCCAATCCATCTGTAGCTGGATCCCAAGTGACGACTACGCCCTGCCTTGAACTCGGTTCGTTTTCCAAGAGCCCAATCAGTTTTCCAAGCTGATCCCTGCCAAAGTGTTTACGCCACCTGTATCCATAAGCAACAGTTACTACATCCCCGGGGTTGGTGAAGTCATCCCAAATTTTGGTGAAATCACGCAAGAAATCTTCTGGTTTGCGACTGCCGCTGATAAACCAGATTTGTTCTGCAACGAAAATTTTCACCGGTATTTTCCGAAGAGTTAAAATAGGGAACCCTTCTTTTTCGGTATCTATCGAGAAATGCGCTCCCGCTATAGCCTTGGTTTCATGCCCAGTACGAGCATTCACCTCAGTGACACCACTTTCCACGATGTCCCTTAAGAAGGACTGGTATATCTCGTCAAACTTAGTCATAGGTTTTCAATTCTGATAGTATATCTCATATATGTCTGACCAAAAAATCGACTATCCTTATCTACCAGAAGGGAGAACTATCCTATATGTGCCAGAGGATAATCCTTATATGCAGAAGGCGCGTAAGATAATGCGCGAACGAGCTACTGACTGGAATCATCCCACCGGAGCCGTAGTGGTATTAGATGGGCAGATAATAGGGCTGGCCGCCGATCGTTCGAGGTTAAAAAGCAAAAAACTTCTTAGATTGCACAAAAAGGGATTATGCATACGCAAGTTTTTTAAGACACCATCCGGTAAGAGGTATTGGTTGTGCCCGGGGTGCTCCTTGCCTCAGCATCACGCTGAACCTCTGGCCGTGAAAGACGCCCGCAAGCACCAAACGTCGATCGAAGGTGGAGACTTGTACCTTTACGGTCATTGGTGGTGTTGCAAGCCTTGTTGGGACACTATAATAAAGACGGGCATTAAAAATGTTTATCTAATGGAAGGAAGTTATAAACTGTTTAATAAAAGTAATCCTACCAACATAGTGGGCAGGGACTTTGAGTTATAATTCAGTAAATGACTAAATACGAACCAACAATTGGACTAGAAGTTCACGCCGAACTCAAAACACAGACCAAAATGTTCTGTGGATGTTTGAATAACCCAGATGAGAAAATTCCCAACGTTAATGTATGTCCAATAT
>CAYIAN010000037.1:0-5301 GCA_964361435.1 uncultured Candidatus Saccharibacteria bacterium | reverse complement strand
CTCATTTTCCAGTCTTACCATCAAAGCCATTTGATCTAAAGAGTCCATCATAATGTCTTCCTTCAGTTTAGTAGTTCCAGTGATCTCCCCTTTAAAATTTTTTTTCTCTTTTTTTACCAAATCTTTAATTAACTCATGAACAGTCATTGCTAGACCTTTTCAAGAATAGTGTTGGCCCAAGACAGGCCGACACCGAATCCTGACAACAAAATATGATCGTTCTTTTTAAAAGCATCGTGATGATCAGATAATAGAAATGGAATGCTAGAAGAAACGGTATTTCCATACCTCTCTATGTTAGTTAAAACCTTAGATCGGTTTTCAAGGTTCAGAGCATCTGCGAGCTTATCCAATATAAACTTGCTCGCTTGGTGAAATAAAAAATAGGAGATGTTGCTAATCTCTAGAGAATTCATTTTTAAGCATCTAAGGATTTCTTCTGGTATGACTTTAATACAAAAATCAAAGATTTCTCTTCCATTCATATAAAGGAACTGTTGGTCGCCGCGCTTTAAAATAAGTTTGTCGTATTTCGATCCGCAAGTTCCATAGGTATAGAACTTCGCAAGATAAGATGGGTTGCTCGAAATTAAAGTTGCTGTGGCCGCATCAGTAAAAAGTGGTCTAGTCTTAGCATCTCCGTCGGCCATAATCTTGGAATAAGTATCGCACGTTATTAAAACACCTTTTTTAAAATTATTTGCTTTCATGAAAGATTCAATAATTGAAAGTCCATAAACAAATCCAGAACAACCAAGCGACACATCGAATGTTGCAAGTGAATTAGGTAGTTCACACTTCTTTTGTACAATCGCAGCGGTATGAGGTAGTTGAAAGTCAGGGGTTTGGGTACAAACTATAAGGACTTCGAGTTCATCTTTTAAACCCTTTGTTGTTAAAAATAGTTTGTTAAGCACCCAGCTGGCCATATCGGAAGTAAACTCATCAGCATCGCTATAGAACAATTTGTTTACACCAATCTTTGTACTTAGAAATTCCTCCCCTAGATTATATTTTTGACAAAGATCAGCCCCTCCCACAACATTCATTGGGAGGTAGGTAGCGATCTTTTCTATTCCGACTTCATGGCCCAAGATATGACCTCAAGTGTGCAATTATTGCTTAATATGATTTTTATTCTATTTGAACTAAAGTAGAACCTACTTTCCGCAGGTCGGAGCACAGTATCATTTGAATTATCCCGCTTAAAAATTGTTAGAGTCTCGGCCTCGCGAGGATAACACGACAAAGTCTCGTGGCCAATACTCATGGCCCCGTGATTTTTTTCCAGAATGATCTAAGCTTTCTCTAACAGGGAGGAAGCATGTCACTCATTCAAATCAGTACCAATAAAAAGTTTACTCATATTCGCAAGGTGGTGGGCATACATCCGGTCATTCAATTTTTCATTGATAAACTCAATGTCCATCAGATGATCAGTACGTACTTTCCCCAGGACGAGCGTTTGAAGCTATCTTTTGAGAAGAGCATCTGTACCCTGGTTCATAACATTCTGGGTGCCTCCAGTCCCATGTATGAAATTGCGGACTGGTGCAAACGCCTGGATGGTTCTTGTATTGGTTTAGAGGAGGGTGAATCTCAACATATTGGGGATGACAGGATAGGGCGTGCCTTGGAAAAATTTTATAATGGACGCCACAAGGATTTCTTTTTTCGACTGGCATTGCGGGCCATAAAGATCTTCAAACTGAATTGCTCTTCAGTTCATCAGGACACTACGACCATTACCCTTTCCGGAAAGTATGAATCATGGTCTGCGATGGAGATGGCAACTTATGGCCATAATAAGGATCATCGTCCGGACCTCAAGCAATTGGTACTGGGCATGACAATAGCTCATGATGGTGCAGTTCCACTTCATCATCAAGTTTACAGCGGCAACCAAACGGACGACACTTTGCATGTTCAAAACTTTCAAAAAGTCCGCCAACTTCTACAACACAGCGATTTCATTTACGTGGCAGATAGCAAGCTGGCAACCCTCTCAAATCTATGCAACATCCAGTCGTTTGGAGGGCGTTTTATCAGTGTCATGCCTCGCACATGGAGAGAGGACAGCGAGTTTAAAGAACTATTAAAATCCGGAGGTGTATCCTGGGGTACATTGCTTAAGAAAGTGGAGGGAGAAGACGAGGGCGACACCTATTTTCTGGCCGCTGGAAATTACCAGGCGAAGGGGTTCAAGGTGCTTTGGATCAGAAGCGCCTCCAAGGAAATATTAGACGCCAAATCACGTGCTGAAAGGTTAAGAAGGGCCACTATCGAATTAAATGCCCTGTCCCTTAAGCTCAACAAGAGAAGCTTCAAGGAGGCCTCTCACATAAAGTCCAAGGCCGATGAAATTCTCAAGCGCCATCAGTGTGGCAGTCTTGTCGGGTATACGCTGGCCACCGATAGGGAATATCAAAAAACTTATGAACGGCCAGGACGGCCTGATCCAAGGGCCAAGACAAAGATCAAATGGAAAAATGTCTACTCCCTCAGCATTAATATTCATGATGAAAATCTGAAGAATGAGTCATTGTGCGACGGCATCTTCCCACTGATCACAAATGTCGAAGATAAGGGCCCAGAGGAGATTTTGCAGCTTTACAAATACCAACCATTTCTTGAGAAAAAACATTCACAGCTTAAGACCTGGCAAAGGATTACACCTGTTTTTTTAAAAAAAGATATCCGGGCCATTGCCTATGTGCACATGCATGTTCTGGCCCTTACCATCTCAACCCTTATAGAAAGAACTATTCGCTTGGCCATGAAGAAAGAAAATATCAAAACGCTCCCCATCTACCCAGAGGGACACCCCTGCCCATGTCCCACATTTTACGATTTGCAACGCCTTTTCAGGGACATTGAAAAATATGAGGTGCACAAAGGAGATGAAGTCATTCTTTTCCCCGCTGAGCTAACGCCGTTGCATAAACAGATTTTACGATTGCTTGGCATGCCATTGTCCGCTTATCATTGAACACCGATTCCCACAGGGTCTTTAAAGTCAGTAATTAATGGTTGAAATCAGTCGGCGCCGCTGATGCATCCTTTCACTTTCTCCTTGGCAAATCTACAAATAGCGCTCCTCTATCCTAAAATACAACTACATAGTATAAGATATATAAAGTCATAATAAATTTGTTATTTTCTCAAAAAATGCCAAAAATCCGTAATTTTAGCTGTTTTATGCTCTAACATTGTGCATATATTTAAAATTAACTGTAGAAATACAGACTTTTATATCTAATAATTAGTAGTTATAATTGAGGAGTATTTGCATGGACGCACTGAAAAGCTTATTTACAAAAAATCTAAGGCCAAAACAAAAACAGTACGAGGCCCTTCGAATGATTGCGGTCGAGGGAAAGTCAGTAGTGGAGGCGGCAAATAAATTTGGCTACTCGCCGCAATCAGTTCGCAATATTAAGCAGCTAGTTTTGTCGGGGAAGATCGATTTTTTTCCTGACATTCCTCGAGGGCCAGTGGGAGCTCGTACAAGGCCAGAACTGATTGAGAGGGTTTTAGTGATCAGAAAGTCCGGTAAATCCATCTACGATATTTTTGATGAGCTTAAAAAGCAGGGTGAAGGCCTTCCGTTGAGTACTATTGCCGCAATCTTATCAAAAGCAGGGATGTCAAAGCTTGGAAGACGTACCCATCTTGAACTTGGAATTAGTCTAAACAAGATTTTACTCTCGGGCCGCGCTCAACTTATTAACTTTGATGAACTTCGGCCATTTAAAATTGATTGTCCTGTGGCCGGTGTTTTTTTATTTTTGCCTTACATTATTGAGTCTGGGGTTTTAGATGTTGTTAAAAAATGTAGTCTACCTTCGTCCACGGATATCGGGGCCGCTCAGGCGGCGCTATCGATACTGCTACTTAAGCTGATTGGTAATGAACGTCTTAGTCATATCAGGGCCTATGATCAGGAGCCAGGGCTTGGGGTTTTTTCTGGCCTAACCGGTTTACCAAAACCCTCTTATATGGGTTCCTATTCTTGTAGAACAAGTGAGGCCATGTTGCAAAGACTGCAAAAAGCAGTAATGTCTCATTTTGTAAAAAAATATCCAGAGTTTTATCAGTCAAAATTCATTAACCTAGACTTCCATTCTATTCCTCACTTTGGAGAAGAGTCACAAATGGAAAAGGTTTGGTGTGGTGCTAGGGGAAAAAGTCTAAAGGGTGCCAACACCATTTTAGCTCAAGATGGAGGTAGTGATGTTATTTTGTACACCAAGGCCGACATTTTAAGAAAAGATGAGACTAAAGAAATTAAAAACTTCATTAGTTATTGGAGGGAGGTCAAGGGAGGCCTAAACGAAACCCTGGTGTTTGATTGCAAGCTTGCTGAGTACAAAGTCTTAGGGGATCTCGATGCTGATAAAAGGCCAGTGAAATTTATTACGCTTAGAAAACGAAATGCCAAGCTTATTGCAGAGACCTTACAGATCCCTGATGATCAGTGGGAAAAAACATTTCTACCTATTCCGAAGCGAAAGAATCAGAGATTTCTAGTTCATGAAAATGAAGTACTACTCAGTGGCTGCAAAAAACCATTTCGTCAAATAATAATCAAAGATCACGGCAGGGCACGGCCAACTTTTGTCATTACCAATGACAGGGATTTAGAGATTAAGCAGGTTCTTACGGTCTACGCCAAAAGGTGGCACATCGAAAATAAATTAGGAGAGCTTGTATCATTCTTTAATCTTAACGCCCTCTCCTCACCACTGATGATTAGAATTCATTTTGATATTTTCTGGACTACTGTTGCCGACACACTTTACCATCGGCTTGCACAAGACTTACCCAGGTATGAAAAAGTCAGAGCACCCACAATTTTCAGAAGATTCATTAACTTCCCTGGACGGCTGGAATATGATGGCAACAGCTTTACGGTAAAAATTCGCAAGCGAGCTCACACGCCTCTGATACTTGGCGTGGAGAAATTAAACCGGCCGATAAAAGTGCCATGGCTAAAAAATCTACCGCTAAAAATAGAATGGACCGCGTAATTTCAACCATTGATTACTGGTTTTAAAGACCCTGTGGGAATCGGTGTTAAAGTCTTCTGGTATCGTTCTTCAGAAAAATCACGTCGTGATTGGAATGCGCGCGAGGAAAAAATTGCAACCGCAATGGATCATCTTCGTTCTCTTGCAGACCCAATGAGAAAGAAGAAACCAAAAACTGAGGCCGCACTTCAAAAAAAGGCAGATCAGATCCTCACTCGGTTTGGAGTTAAGTCTTGGGTTAAATGCAACCTATCGCTTGAGCGAGTAGAAA
>CAYIAN010000036.1:0-5476 GCA_964361435.1 uncultured Candidatus Saccharibacteria bacterium | reverse complement strand
AGAAGGTCCCAAGGGTTTGGCTGTTCGCCAATTAAAAGGGTACGCGAGCTGGGTTTAGACCGTTTAGGAGTTATCTATATGACTTCTAAACAGTCTAAATCCAAGGTTTAAGACATCAATTACGGCGGCATCTAATTTTTTAGATGAAAAACTGACTATATCGGTGAAGCTTTAACGAGTAACACCGAGGGAAGCCTGAATAAGGCACCCGTAGAGACTAGACGTCAGACTTTCTAGTTTAGAAAGAAGGTATAGTCCATATTTCAACTTGATATGCGTGAGACAGGTTGGTCTTTATCTACTACAGGCGTGGAGAACTTGAGGGAATTTGCGGATAGTACGAGAGGACCTCCGTGAGCGAACCTCTGGTCTACCAGCTTTGGTACCAACTGAAGTGCTGGGTAGCTAAGTTTGTGTTGGATAAGCGCTGAAGGCATCTAAGCGCGAAGCCGCGCCCAAGATTAGGTTCAGGTCCCCGGAAGACTACCGGGTTGATAGGCTCTAGGTGTAAGTGCCGTAAGGCATTCAGCCGAGGAGTACTAATAGACCGTTTGCCTCTTTTTATAAAAGAGAGGGGTTAAGGAGAAATTGGCCACTTAAGCGTCTGATAAATTTCAGGGACTTCTATTTGCCGGTGATTTAGCCGGATATGTACCACCCGATACCATTCCGAACTCGGAAGTGAAAGTGTCCGGTACTGATGATAGTGTCAAAGCGAAAGTAAGTTTCGCCGGCATATAGAAGTTTCTGACAACAGAGACCCGCGCTAGCGGGCTTTTGTTTTTTGTATACAATTAAAAGAAATGAGTAGGACTCTTAAGCTCGTACTGTACGGATTGCTCTATTTGGGGATTCTTGCCTTAGTGGCGCTGCCATTTGTGTATCCCTTAATTTTTCCGGTACCTACCTGTACTGATGGCATTCAAAACCAGAGTGAGGCGGGAATCGACTGCGGCGGTTCGTGCGAGGATTGTGAACTTAAAACCCTAAGCCTCGAAATTGGAGAGGAATATGTATTGGAAGTGGGAGAGAGGTCTAGCGTACTAGTGAGGGTCAAAAATCCAAGCAAGAATTTTGGAGCTCTCAAAGCTCCCTACAAACTTCAAGTTATAGGACTTTTGGGAGAATTAATTAAGGTTGTAGAGGGAGAGTTGAATATCTTGCCGGGAGAAGAGAAGTACATAGCGGAAGTGGGGTTGGACGTTAAAGCAAGTGATATTAATGAGGTAACCTTCGAGTTGGATGATTTTGAATTTGTTTCCAAAAAAGATCTTTTAGACTACAAAATCAAAATTGAAGATGTGGAGACCAGTTTTCCGGAACAATTAGTGCAAACAAAGGGGTTACTCGTTAATGATTCTGGAATTACATTTTCGAGGGTAGTGCTAACAGCGCTTTTTTATACAGAAGAGGGGAAGCCGGTTAATGTAGGAACAATGATATTAAGAAACCTAGAGGCCTTTGGAGAAAGAGATTTTGTAATTTCCGCTCCTCGTAACAGCTTATCCATAGACGTAGAACAGACGGAGATTTCCTGGAGAGTCATCTGGTAAATGAGAGGAACCATAGGAACTAAACTGGATTTAAAGCTTCTGCTCTCTGCTGGCGCGCTCATCCTAATGGGTCTCCTTGTGTTGGTTTCTTCGGGGGAAGACTTGGCAACGAAGCAATTAATCTGGCTTATTCCGGCGGTTTTTTTACTTACGGGATTACCGTTTTTAAATATCAAAGCGCTCCTTAGCTATAGATGGATTTTTTCCAGCTTCTACTTTTTAATTCTCATTCTTCTGATTATTACGTATTTCATAGCGCCTACTATTGGAGGAGCCAAGAGTTGGATTACTCTGGGGTCTTTTCAGATTCAGCCATCGGAGTTTATGAAGGCAGCGTTAATCATTCTGCTTTCTAGTTTTTTTGCGGTCAAACATGTGGCAATCGGAAGGTTGAGGATAATCCTCTCCTCTCTTATTTACGCCTTAATTCCATTCATTCTGATCTTGCTTCAACCTGATTTGGGAACTGCCTTAGTAATCTTTGGCATTTGGTTTGGGTTTCTCCTAGTTTCTGGGATCAAACGCAAACACCTTTTAATTGCTCTATTAATTTTAGTGGTAGTGGGATTTGTTGGTTGGAATTTTGTTCTAGAGAAATATCAGAAAGCTCGTATCGCAGCTCTCTTTAGTCCAGAGACGGATCCTTTGGGAATAAACTACAGCACTATTCAGTCAAAGATTGCCATAGGGTCAGGGGGAATTTGGGGTAAGGGGTTTGGTCAGGGGACCCAAGCTCATTTGGGGTTTTTGCCCGCAGCTCACACAGACTTTATCTTTTCCGCTTTTGTTGAGGA
This sequence comes from uncultured Candidatus Saccharibacteria bacterium, assembly GCA_964361435.1. Classification (GTDB taxonomy): domain Bacteria; phylum Patescibacteriota; class Minisyncoccia; order UBA6257; family Colwellbacteraceae; genus GWA2-46-10. The sequence goes on along the minus strand of CAYIAN010000036.1, from coordinate 3,129 downwards.
GTGGGGTTTGGTTGGAGGAATACTTTTACTTTTTGCGTTTGGATATCTTGTCTATCGCACACTTGTTTTGGGAATGGAGTCTGGAAATAATTTTGGGAGGTTTCTTTCTTTGGGAACAGCACTAATGTTACTGATCCATTTCGTAATTAATATTGGCTCTGCGACAGGAATGCTTCCGGTTATTGGCGTAGGGTTGCCTCTGGTAAGCTATGGAGGGAGTAACCTTCTCACAACTGCTTTGCTTTTGGGTATAATTCAGGGAGTGAGCGATAGAAAAGTAAGAGGATAGTGCGAAGAAGCATAGTTATAATTGGAGCTTTCTTTTTGTTGATGAGCGCCCTTGGAGTGGGGCGTTTGATTTCACGTTTTACTCCACCGGAAACTCCCAAGAACATAGTAACCATTCCCGAGGGATGGAATGTAAGAGAAATTAACCAATTTCTCCAGAGGGAGGGAGTTTTGGTCGGAGAAGAGTTGTCCCAAGAACTCGAGGGTTATCTCTTCCCAGACACCTACGAGTTTTTTCTTGATTCAACAGCAGAGGTGGTGAAGAAAAAGTTTTTAAATAATTTCAATACGCAACTTAAGACATTGGGAATATCCATAGAAGATGAAAACATAAAAGAGGTGCTGACTTTAGCCTCTTTGATTCAAAAAGAAATCCAAGATCCATATGAGATGAGAATAGTAGCCGGGATTTTGAAAAAACGCTTGGAAGTGGGGATTCCCTTACAAATAGATACAACCCTTTGTTATATCAAAGAGATCGAAGGAAAGGAGTGTTTGCCCATCACTCAGGCAGACAAGACCATGGATTCTCCTTATAATACGTATCTCCACCAGGGCTTCCCTCCGGCTCCTATCAGTAATCCGGGGTTAGATTCCATAAGAGCAGCCCTCAATCCAGCCAATTCCCCATACCTTTACTATGTCTCCGATCCTCTCACTGGAAGGACGGTATTCGGCAAGACCCTTGACGAACACAACCAGAATGTTATTAAATACTTAAGCGAATAAGATTTATTACAAACAAAGCCGGAGAGATTAACGGCCTGTTTGTTTTGACGACACTCAATAAGGGAGATAGCCGATACTTATGTCAAAAAATAAAACCTCCAAGCAAGCCCTACCGGTAAAATTATTTTCTTCTCATCCAGGCGCTCTGACAGAGCAGCCAGATTTGCAGTTTATCCAAACGGACTCATATAAGTGGTTTATTGAAAAAGGATTAAGGGAACTCTTTGATGAGGTTTCTCCAATAACCGATTATTCCGGCAGGGAGTTAGAATTACATTTCTTAGATTATCACCTAGACGAACCCAAACACTCCGAACAGGAAGCTCGCTTCAAAGGTATTAACTATGAGGCTCCCCTTAGAATCAAAGTACGTTTAACCAATAAACCTACCGGCAAAAAGAAAGAGCAAGAAATATATCTTGGAGATATGCCGGTGATGACGGAGAGAGGCACGTTTGTTATCAGCGGACACGAGAGGGTGGTTATCTCCCAATTGGTTCGTTCTCCAGGAATTTATTTTAAAGACAATCTGTACAGGGGAAGAAAACTTTTTGGAGCGAAAGTCATTCCCAACAGAGGTACGTGGTTGGAAATCGAGACTGATCCAGACTACTCAATCGGTGTAAAAATTGATCGACACCGTAAAGTTCCCATAACCACTCTTCTTAGAATATTTGGTTTTACCCAAGAAGAAATAAAAAAAACCTTTGGAGAAAAAATTGAACCTACTCTGAAGAAAGACAGCGCGGAAGATCTAGAGAATTCGTATTTAGAAATATATAGACGTATTCGCCCAGGAGATCTGGCCACATCGGACGATGCGAAAAAATTGGTTGATTCAATGCTCTTTCAAGAAGAAAGATACGATCTTTCGGATGTAGGGAGATTTAAGGTCAACAAACGTTTGAAGATTGAGGCTAAAGGGCTGTTACTTACCAAAACCGATATAACAGCGGTTGTGAATGAAATTTGCCGTCTCAACGAAACTCCCGATGCAGAATCTGACGACATAGACCACCTTCAGAATCGTAGAGTAAGACCTATGGGAGAATTTTTGAAAGATAGAATGCGCGTAGGGTTTGCGAGAATCAGGCGTATCGCACAGGACCGTATGTCCACGACGGATCTTGCAGAGGCAACTCCAACATCATTAGTAAACCCAAGGCCGTTGGTCGCTGTAGTGAAGGAGTTTTTTGCTTCTTCTCAGATGTCCCAATTTATGAATCAGGTAAACCCATTAGACGCGGTTGAACACAAACGCATTTTGACCACCTTGGGCCCAGGAGGTTTAACCCGTGAGCGCGCTGGGATTGAAGTACGCGACGTGCATAGCTCTTACTATGGCCGCATCTGTCCCATTCAAACTCCAGAGGGAGCTAATATTGGTCTGGTAAATCGTCTCGCAAACTACGCAAAGCTCAATGAGTTTGGGTTTTTAATAACTCCGTATGCCAAAATAGAGGGGGGTAAGCTCACGCAAAAAATAGTATGGCTTGATGCTGGAGAAGAAAAACAGCACAAAATTGCTTCAGCTAATGCGCACTTCGACGAGAAGGGCATGATTACAGATGATGTTGTAGAGGCTCGTATTGGAGGGGAGCCGGGGACTTGCCAAGCCAAGGACGTTGATTTTGTGGAAGTGGCTCCAGAGCAGCTAGTTAGTGCCGCCGCTGCCCTAGTGCCCTTCCTGGAGCACGATGACGCCAACAGAGCCCTTATGGCATCAAACATGCAGCGTCAGGCGGTACCATCCATCAAGCCAGACGCTCCGTATGTGGGGACGGGGATGGAAGATAAGGTAGCGCTAGATTCTGGATATTTAGTGGTTTCGAAAACGAATGGAGAGGTGGCAGATATTGACGCCGAAAAGATCGTTGTCAAAGACAGCGGTGGTAAAAAACATGTGTACCCCCTTGAGAAATTTAAGATGAGTAATCAGAATATGGCTCAATCTCACACGTCCTTAGTTAAAAAAGGACAGAAAGTGAAAAGGGGAGAAATTCTGGCGGATGGGCAATCAACTGATAATGGAACTTTGGCCTTAGGCCAAAATCTCGTGGTTGCCTTCGTCTCGTGGGAGGGGGCTAATTTCGAGGATGCCATTATTCTCTC
>CAYIAN010000035.1:0-5577 GCA_964361435.1 uncultured Candidatus Saccharibacteria bacterium | reverse complement strand
CGTCCAATCCATGCCCCGAGATTTATTTAAATAATGCGAGTTGTATAATGAGAAGGATTTGAAGAATCTAAATGAAGTGTTTGTTAAGAGCGTGCCTATTTTGGCGATTGGCGGGCTAACTCTTGCGGCAACGGTTGGATATATGTACTGGGACCTCCAGCTCCAATATGACGCTTTAAAGTCCGAGAAAACTGCGTTAGAAAAAACTTTAAGCGTCAAAGAAGAGACCCTGGCTCTAATAGAAAGTGAAAAAACCAACCTACAAGGAGAGCTTGTGGGGGAGAAGCAGAAAGTTGAAGAGCTTGGAGAACAAGTCAGTGAAATTACGGAGACCGTTGAAGAGCTCGATAAGTTACGAAAAACCGACCCGGAGCTTTTACAGAAATACTCCAAGATATTTTTTCTGAACGAACACTATACACCGGAAAAACTTATCTCTATTGATGTTGAATATCGATGGGATGAAGAAAAAGATATGCAGATTCATGCTTCGGTTTGGCCATACTTGGAAGATATGCTCTCTGAGGCAGTAGACGATGAGGTTAGTATGTATGTAGTGTCGGCCTATAGATCTTTTGGAACACAATCTGCGCTCAAATCAGGATATAAATTTTTGTATGGTTCAGGGGCCAATCGATTCTCGGCGGATCAGGGATACTCAGAACACCAATTGGGAACCACAGTTGATCTGACAATGATCGGAGTGGGGGCAGCCCTCGGTGGATTTGAGAAAACCGAGGCATACATTTGGTTGCAGGAAAATGCGTATAAATATGGATTTGTCCTTTCGTATCCCAAGGGCAATACATACTATGTATTTGAACCCTGGCACTGGAGGTTTGTGGGCAGAAAATTGGCTCGAAAACTTCACAGGGAAGAGATGGACTTCTATAATTTAGACCAGCGAGAGATAGATGAATATTTAATAAGCTTTTTTGATTGAAATATTTAAAAGGTCGTGAACATAACCTAGCAACAAATGAACAAGACATTTTTGGTTGTAGTGCTGGTAGTAGTAGCCGTTTTGGGAGCCTGGTACTTTATGAGCCAATCTCAGGCACCCGCAGTGGATGAGGTAAGGGAAACAGAGAATACGGAAGCAGTGGAAGAGATTGTTGGTGCGGAGAACGTCATAATCTTCACCAGTGGAGGATTTTCTCCAAACCCCTTGACCGTGAAAGTAGGGGACACAGTTAAGTTCGTAAATAATTCCAGCGTTGATTTTTGGCCAGCTTCCGCGATGCACCCAACTCACAAAGCATATCCTGGTTCAGACATTGAAAAATGTGATACGGATGAGAGGGGCAGCATCTTTGATGCTTGTGAAAGTATCGTTCCGGGGGGGAGCTTCGAATTTACTTTCAACGAGGTAGGTGAATGGGGATACCACAATCACCTTGACGCCAAATTCTTTGGGAAGGTGGTAGTTGAATAAGGAGACCCATCCCAGGTATATTTATGGGTATGAAACCCCTCAAAACAAGGGTAGCTCTGTTAGTGGGTGGTCCATCCTCAGAACACGATGTTTCCCTAAATAGCGGACGGGTGGTGCACGCCAGTTTGGACAAGGATAAATATGAAATTATCCCTGTTCTTATAAATCGTAAGGGGGAATGGCCGATAGAGCCAAAACACCTGAAAGATGTAACCGACGTAGCTTTTATTGCCATGCATGGCGAATACGGTGAAGACGGTACCGTTCAAGAAATACTCAAGGATTTGGGAATTCCGTATACGGGGAGTGATCATATGGCGAGCGCCCTGGCAATGAACAAAATTCTTTCCCGAAGGCTCTTTAGGGCTCACGGCATGAACGTTCCCAATTCGGTGGTATTTAATACTCATGAATCTGCGGAGAGGGATTGGAGCGATATTCCGCTGCCGGCGGTAGTGAAACCATCTAATAGAGGCTCTTCCCTTGGGGTGGGAATTGCAAGAACCATAGACGAGGTGAAGTTGGCTCTAGAAAGGGCTTTTGCACACAGCAAGAGTGCGCTCATAGAGGAACATATCCAGGGAAGAGAATTAAATTGTGGAGTTATAGACGACGGTATGGGGCATGCCTTTCCCCTCCCCGTGACGGAGATTGTCCCAAAGTTCGGCATCTTTGACTACAATGCCAAATATACCCCAGGGGCAGCAGAGGCAATTATTCCAGCAAGAATACTGGAGAGGGAGGCCGGTTTGGCTCAGGCGGTGGCTTTGAGGGCCCACGAACTAGTGGGGGCCGCCGGATTTTCAAGCACCGATATGATCTTGGGGGAAGACGGAAATTTGTATGTACTAGAGATTGATACCATTCCTGGAATGACAGAGAATAGTTTGCTTCTGAAGGCGGCCCTATCTCATGGTATGACTAGGGGAGAGCTTTTTGATCGCATTATAGAAGCGGCGTTTATTAAACACGCCGCGATGGTGCGTAGATGACTCCAGTAGAACAAATAAAAGATAAATTGGACTTGGTGGAGTTTCTTAAGGGATATCTACAACTCAAACCCGCCGGGAAGAACCAAAAGGCCAATTGCCCATTTCATAAGGAGAAGACTCCTTCTTTCATGGTGTCTCCCGAAAGGCAGATGTGGCGTTGCTTTGGTTGTGGGGAGGGGGGAGACATTTTCAAGTTTGTCATGCGTTACGAGAACCTTGAATTCTACGAGGCCCTCCGGGTTCTGGCGGAAAAGGCGGGGGTAGATCTGAAGCACACTTCGTCGGCGGATCAAAGGCAGTTGAATAACCTTTATGAGTTGGTGGCTGCCGCCAAAGATGTTTTTGAGAAGCATCTAAAAACCTCCAAGGAAGCTATTGCTTATTTAAAAGAACGTCATTTGACCGGAGAAACCGCTAAGGAATTTGAGCTGGGGTTTTCTCCTGATTATCCCGACACAGTGACGGTGGAATTAGTGAATAAGGGGTTTCGCATGGAGGATATCGTACGCGCCGGACTCACTATCAAAACCGAAAAGGGGAAATATCTCGATCGGTTCAGGGGAAGAATTATATTCCCGATCCATAATCATTTTGGGAAACCAGTGGGATTCACCGGCAGGGTGCTGCCGGGAGCGGACGATAGGTTTGGAAAATACGTAAACAGTCCAGAGACACCGCTCTTTAATAAATCGAGGGTGCTGTATGGGTTATGGAAGAGCAAAAAGTCCATACACGATGCCAGCAGGGGTCTTTTGGTTGAGGGCCAAATGGATTTTCTGCAGCTTTGGCAAAATGGAATTAGAAATGTTGTGGCGACATCCGGTACTGCTCTGACCAGAGATCACCTTCGAGCATTGGGGAGGGTTGCGAATGAGGTGGTAGTTGCTTTTGATAGAGATGAGGCTGGATTAAAGGCTTCAGAAAGGGTGATCGATATGGCGGGGGCGGAGGATTTCAGCGTGCTCGTGATGGACCTCGGGCAGTACAAAGACCCCTCCGATGCGGCTGAGGCGGATGTGGAGTTTGTAAGAAAAGCGATTGAGGAAGCGCGTCCCGCGATGGAGCACTATCTTGGCTACTATCTTCCCCCAACAGTGATTTCGGCCAAAGACAAAAAGGTGGCGGTCAAAAACATGCTGGGGAAAATTGCGGGACTCTCGAGCGGGGTGGAGCGTGCCCACTGGTTAAGAGAGTTGAGCTACAGGGTAGCCACTCCAGAGAAAGATTTAGTGTCTGAGATGGAAGCTTTGCAATCCGGAGTGGGGATTGAAGAGGTAACGAACACCCTCCCGGAGAATCGGAAGCTTACTCGTCAGGATGTTATTTGCGAGGAGATAATCTACATCACAAGATCGAGAGAGGATTTAAGGGAAAGGGTTGAGAAATATACACAGTTGATGCCTGAATTGTACAAGCAGGTTTTTGCAGCTATGCAAGGAAAAGTTGAACCGGTAGGGGAAGTAAAGGAGATGTTAGAATTTTTGAGTCTCCATCCTGGAGTGGAGTTGAGAGGCATCGGAGATCTTGAGGCTCTGGAGTTGGAGAGACTTTTTCAGGAACTTGAGCTCCAACACCTGGAAAGTATTAATAGAAAGCTAAAAGGAGAGATTCTGGTTGCGGAAAGGGCGGGGGAGAACAAAATTCTTGAGGCAAAGCTGAGGGAGTTTGACGATATCAGCCGTAAAATGCAACATATAAAACATGTCAAAAGTAACTCGTAAGAAAAAAATAAAAAAAGTTTTGAAGAAAAAATCCTTGAAAAAGGTAAAGAAAGTCGTTCGTAAAGGGTATACGAAGAAAGTTAAATCAGTAAAGAAGAGGGCGAGGGGGATAAAGAAGGTAGTCAAAAAGAAAATCGTCAAAAAGAAGACCGCCTCCAAACTGAAGAGGAAGACTCTCAAGCGTCCAGTAACGAGTGCGCCTAAGCGCACAGCGAAGCAGAGGCACTCTCAAAATGAAGAGCAGCTCACCGCTTTGATTGTGCGTGGTCAGGAAAAAGGTTTTGTGACGGATCTGGAGATCCTTGAATACTTTCCAGCTATCGAAGAAGACACTGATTTCCTAGAAAAAATATACGAGCAGCTGGAGCAGAATAGCCTAAAGGTTATTGAGGTAGAAACTCTCCTTGGAGAGGGAGCAGGTGAGATCACCGAAAAAGAACTTAAGGAAGCGACTAACATCAAGGGAGCACTGCCGGATAACGTGCAGATGTATTTAAGGGAGATCGGTAAAACCCCACTCCTTAAATCTCAAGAAGAGAAGGATTTAGCTAAAAGAATTCTGAAAGGAGATGAAGCCGCAAGACAGCAACTAATTAAAGCCAACTTGAGATTGGTGGTTTCAATTGCTAAAAGATACGTAAACCGTAGTCCTCTTTCAATCTCGGATTTGATCCAGGAGGGAAATATCGGGCTTTTCAAGGCGGTTGAGAAATTCGATTATACTAGGGGGTTTAAGTTCTCGACTTACGCCACTTGGTGGATTAGGCAAGCCATTACGCGCGCACTCGCAGACCAATCTCGCACCATTAGAATTCCGGTACACATGGTAGAAACGATCTCCAAGTTCACCCAGGCTAAAAGGAAACTCGCGCAACAGTTGGGGAGGGAGCCTATGGTAGAAGAAATAGCATTGGAAATGGATCTGCCGGTAGATAAAGTAAGGAACATCCAAAAGATTTCTCAAGAAGTTGTGTCACTAGAATCTCCCATAGGAGACGACGACGATAAGTCAACACTCGCCGACTTTATCCAGGACGAAAAGAGCCTTACGCCAACCCAGTTAACCTCCCAGGAACTTTTGAAAGATCAAATTAGGGATATTATTCAAGACCTGACCGAGAGGGAGCGCAAGATTTTGGAGATGCGTTTTGGTCTGGATGACGGAGTAACTCACACCCTAGAGGAGGTGGGCAAGGTGTTCAATGTAACCAGAGAGCGCATCCGTCAGATTGAAGCCAAAGCCTTAGAGAAGATAAGGTTACACGACGAGGCTAAACGTTTAGTAGATTACTAATGCAATCAGAGGAAGTAAGGGATAAATTCATCAAGTTTTTCGAAAAGAGAGGACATAAAGTTGTGCCCTCCTCTTCACTTTTGCCCACAGACCCTTCGGTGCTACTGACCACTGCGGGCGTGCAGCAATTTAAGT
>CAYIAN010000034.1:0-5659 GCA_964361435.1 uncultured Candidatus Saccharibacteria bacterium | reverse complement strand
CGTTAGTCTCGATCTTGTAGCCAATCTTAGTCGCACCCTTGTGGTCAGTCGTACCATCAGCTGGGCCATCGTGATAGAACACCTCTATCGGAGTAGCTGACGTCCCAAAAGCGTCAAAAAGAGCCGCACCAAATGGGTCAGCGGCACCGGTGAGGGTATTATCCTCACTAGTTAATCCAGTGTGACCATAGGTATCTTCAGTTCCTAGTGTACCAGTTGGAGCTGCCCATGCTTGAGCGGCACCATCTACGCCATTTGCAAACTTATCTATGTCTGCTCCAGTGGCACTAGTAAGGTTTTGATCCTGGAAGACCGTCACCGAAAAACCATTCTTTGCGTTAGTCGTCACGGCCAAATCGTGCCGTGCAACCTTAGCAGTTGCCGCAGTTACCGTTCCCCAAGGAATCGTTGTCGAGGTCGTCGTAACATCAGTCGTTCCAGCTACACCATTAGCGTTAGTCTGTCCAGAGATTACACCCGTAATCGTAAATGTAAAGGTGGTAGCAACTGAAGCTGTAACTGCAATGTCTTCTATGATAAACACCCTAGTGTCAGCTGAGTCCACCATAGTACCCGCAACCGAGATCACATTGGATCCAGTGGAACCTGGATTGATGATTTGTGTATCACCTGCTACACCGAAGGTAGCATTTAATCCAATTTGGATTTCCACTATTGAACCAGCGGCAACGGCAGTTGAACCATTAGTGAATGTAATGACCTGTCCGGAAAGAGCCGCTCCCCAGGTAGTAGTTACTGGCGTAGCCGCAAGCACCAAGTCAACACCATCATCTTTAAGGTCAAAATCTCCAAATGCCACTGTGTTCATGTTGAATCCCGCTGGGAACGTCAGTGTAATTGTTCCAGAAGCTACTACGCCGGTCGGGGTAGTAAAGGTTATGGTGTGATCAGAGACTACCGAAATATCTGAATCGGTCATCAAATCTTTAACGCTTGTTAAAGATGCGGCACTCGCCACACTAATCCAAGTCATAATCCCCAACGACCAAATAAGAGTGCTTAAAGCAACCAGCAGCACTATTGGCCTGGAGGCGTAACTAAATCTTTGCATTCTCATTATTGTTTCTTGTTTACTTTTACCGATCGACCATTTATTGATGTCCGATTTACTAAGCCATCTCGCTACTGCAACCGTATCTTTCCGATTTTACAAAGACAATTTGGCTACAAATCGAACCTCTAGATTAATTATATAGGTTAAACGACCTCAAATGTGGATAAGTAGTTGGCAACACATGGTAAAACCTGCATTTAAACTGGGGAAAACACTATTCTATTGAGTAATTTTTACTGTATTTTATTTAGTGATTGAGCCAATTGCGGAGTTCTCTAACTTCACGTCTTAAAATAGTAACCGTATACTTTCCAACTAACCACCAAAGGAAAAACCCAAAGACAAGGACTACTAAAAATATCACTGCCCAGGAGGTAATAGGCAGCACCCAAAAGCGCAAAGAGGCCTCATCGCTGAGCTTAGTTTCCCCGCCGAAGCCTATTTCTACCTCAGCGCTATAGAGCCCTCCTTTAAATATATCCTTGTCTTCTCCGCCTCGGACGACGTATTCTCTTATGCTTTTAGGCAGAATACTTCCAAAATCATCGGCTCTGACAAGTTGCAACTCATCTACCTTCTCTCCTAAAAAATTGAAAATGGCAATAGTCCCCTCTGGCCTGAGACTAACGTTTCCATCATTTTGAATTCTTAGGGTAAATGTAATATCCGGATCTTTATAAATAAATCTATCTGTAGAAAATTCTCTGATCGATCCACTTTCAATGACTTCACCATTTACTCTTATATATAAAATAGATGCAACAGCACCCGATACTCTTAGGGCAACATCGTCCTTATTAATTATCACTGATTCATCACTCACTACGATGGCAACAAAATATTCTCCCGGAGATGAGTCTTCCGGAATTTTTATAGTAAATGGAATGTCTGCGCTTGATTGTGATTTCACTCCCAAATTTCCCGATTGATCTAACTGCACCCAATCCGCTGGCGTAGTATCGCTTAAAAAATTATTTTGGTTGAAAATTAAATTTCCCCCACTCTCTTCTCCTGGAACAGCATCGTAATCCATGATTGATGCATTGAATGTTATTTCATTAGAATTTGCATTAATTATTTTTATAGAACTCGACCAAGTGTCTCCGGGGCTCAAGGCTATTTTAAAAACAGGTGGCGCAATACTAAACGTCAAACCCACCCGCTCTTCTACCGCACTTACCAAAAAAATGTGAGGTAAAATCAAAATAGAAGAGATGAACCCGATCAAAATTTTCCCAATATTTCTATTGATGGGTACGATTCTCATGATATTTACGTAAATCTATTACCCGATGACTTAACCCACCCCCTACTGGGCCATTTGCTACCGATTTCACTCCTCGTTCAGACGAATCCCCCGATACCGCCTCGTGACCCTTATCCAACCTCCTCCTATAGGCGAAAAGTGGGATTAACACTGTGGAAAAAAGCACTAAGGCCACCGCTGAGACAAGTAATTGCCATGGCAGATACCAGAAGGTAATTGTGTCTTGAACTGAGCTTTTTCCACCCTCTCCATACCTTAAGTCTAACACCGCCTTATACTGCCCAAAACCCTTAATTTGATCCCAAGTTGAACTCAAAACATTTGCTGTACCCACATCAACGGTTGCATCCTTGTCGAAGTCGAGAGAGGTTATTTCTTTGCCGCTTTTGTCGTAAATCCTAATTTCCCCCGTAGCATTAACTTCTCTATTGCCTTCATTTTTCAATTCATAAGATAAATCGATAGGGCCACTCATAAAAAGTCTTTTATTCGTTTTGAACTTGCTAAGCTGAAGCACTTCTTTAATGTCTTCTTTGACTTCAACATTCACCATAACCGATGGTGCACTAATCATTTTCAACTCGGCTGCATCTCGAGTAGGGCCACTAGCAAAAGCAATAGTTGCGTGATATATTCCTGGTTTTGCGTTGAGGTTAACTCTAATCTCAAAATCTATTTTTTTAGTTTCTCCCGGTAATAGTTCAATGACACCCCTTGGAAACTCAATCCAATTAGCTAGGGAACTTGAGTGGTCTGCTTTGGATGGATCAAGAAATTTTTCCTCACCCTCTTCCGGGTTCACATTATTAACAAAAGCATAAATATTCATTTTGTAGTTTGCCCTATTAGTAACGGAAATGCCTCCGGGAATAATATCTCTCGCTTTGGCTTTTTCATCGATCACCACCGGCTTAACGTCGAGAAAGGTATTAGCGTCTTGAGCCCAAGCATGCGGGGATATTGCAACAGAAAATATGCCCAGTAGAAGTAATGTTTTTATCGTGTATTTTTTTCTCATGGGTCTTAGAACACTGGCACTACGATATAGACGACGTTGCTGCTATACTGCCCGGCTGCCTGCTGGTTAGTTATCTTAACCTTATAAACTATGTCGTTGATGTCGTTTTCAATCGCGCCAGAATTGTAGGCGACTTCCTCGCTAGTACCCGCAAATTGGGCATAAGTATCATCTACAGAAAATCTGGTAGATCCCCCCTCGAGTAAATTGTCACCTGAGTGATAGCCGTAACACCCATAAGCAGTACCCGTACACCCAGTAGCCCAAGCGGAAGGACTGTTGTTGGTACCAGTCACCGGATCTATCTGCACTCCTCCACTTCTTTGTAGCGGTTGCCTTTCATAGGCAAGCACTTTGTACCCGTTAGCCGCATTAGTACTCACTGTTAGGCGTTGAGCGGCATCTATCTGAGCATCGAAAGTTAGGCTTCCAAGGGCCACTGAGGTTGGAGTAGTAGTCACGTCTGTTGTCACTCCTTCGGTGGTGGTACCAGAGCTCAATCCTCCCACAGTAAAGGAAAGGGTTGTGCCTTGGGTAGTAAGACTCGGATAAGTTTCTCCCACATTTTTGGCAACCGCCACATTGTCCGTCACGTTGTAGGCTCTAAAGAAATAGGTGGTGTTGATCGCCGCCCCGGAAGCTTTGATTGTAAATTCAAATTCAGTAGAGGCATCGGCTGGTGGATCAAAAGTACTCGCACTGACACCAGATTCGTTGTGAGTTCCAAGCGCCGTTGAGTCCGTAATAACGCCGGTTGTGATGGTGGCGTTGTCAGCATCTACTCCGTCTGCGTAACACCACAGGGAGCTCCCCGTACAGCTTCCAATTTCCACCACATCATTTACGCCAGAGGAGAAATCAGAATTCTCAGAGAATTGCAGTTTGAATTTTATATTTGTGCCAGTGATGTCTACTGTATCTTTGAGAGTCAAACGCAATTTAATTTTATTGTTGTCAGTAATGCTGGTTGGGGCAACATTCTCTGCAGCTAGATCACTTGTTGGTGTTTCATTGGTTTCGTCATCATACCATCGCCAGTTCTGAGATTTTGGTTCGTATCTTTCATCGAAGTAAAGAAATCCGGAACGTAGCTCAAAGCTGGCACTGGAAGATATACCGGTAATTGTTTGGCCACCGGCATTAAATTGTTCAAAACTCGTAGAAGTTGCTCTATTCCCAAAAACACTAAAAACAGGGTTGCGGGAAATAAAGTTGGTACTAGTGTAATCATCTGCGCTGGCAATAGGCATCCAACTGTTGAGTACACAAAAGACAGTTATCCCCCAAAGCGTAACGGCAAAAGAGGACTTTACTAGACCCCCATGATATTTAGCAGATTGGTTCAACTATTCTATCTCGTTTTCTCGGCCTCTAAGATTGATCTCATTACAATGGAATCTTTCTTGAGGTTCTCCCAAAAACGAATTTGACCTTTGGGGATAATCATCAAATCTTTGGGTCCATGGATCTCGTTCCCTAGCTTCACAATCTCAATCCCTGGCTCGTCATCTTTACCACTTTGTTGCTGTAAAGATTGGGCTACCTGTAGGTAGTAAACGTCTTTTAGTGTGGCTGTAGAGCGTAGTGGCCAGTACGCCAAATGGCCAAAATACACCTGGTCATTAGTCAAAAACACTGCCTGCCAGTCTCTTGGAATCGCTATGGCTACATATCCAAAAATCACCACCGCTCCAGCAACCATGAGAATCAATGCGTTTTTCAACAGACTCTTAACCCCAGACTTTCTTCTCGCCCTGCCCATTCCCTCTTCAGCGCTCTCTCTTTTGTTTCTTTTTAGATTTAGTATGTTTTCCATGTTTTTATTCTTGTGTGCTACTTTCTTCGCCCTTTACTTCCGCCGGTTCATCTTGGGGCGGACTCTCTGGTATCGAATTTTCTACCTCAGGAATTGATTCTGTGACCTCAATGTTGCTCTCTGGTGCAGGCTCTATGGACTCTTCAATTCCACCCTCAACAGGATTTTCCCCAACGTTCAAAGATGGTTCGTCAATATTTTGGGTTGGCAATATCTCCTCTATAGAAACATTCTCAGGTGAAGTTTCTCCCCCGAACTCTTCTGTTAATGAAGCGGGTGTATCCTCTATCTCTTCCGAAGTTTCATTTTCTTCTCCGCCGTATGTTCTAATTAAAAGCCAATCAAAAGCGATATCCCTACTTGCTGGTTGTGACAACGAAACTTCAAAGCCTTCTCCTGGGATCTTTTCAGTGACAGTTAAGGGAGTGCTGAGTAATGAAAGCGGAGTAACAAAGATTTTGGATGAGTTGGTAACTTGGGTAT
>CAYIAN010000033.1:2590-5698 GCA_964361435.1 uncultured Candidatus Saccharibacteria bacterium | reverse complement strand
TATTGAAGGGTTGGCGCCCATTGGAGGGGCGCTTCTTCTTTTTCTAGTAGGGCTAGAGTTGGATTTTAAAGATTTAAAAAATGTCGGACTACCAGCCTTGATTACAGGGTTGGGGCAGATAGTTTTTACATTCGGTATTGGATATTTAATTACCACAGCTCTGGGATTTGCCACTATCCCAGCCGTTTATATATCTATCGCCCTGACTTTCTCGTCAACAATTATCGTAGTAAAACTTCTTTCTGAGAAGAAAGAACTTACGAGTCTTTACGGGAGAATCGTGGTCGGCTTCTTACTCCTTCAAGACTTTGTGGCCATATTGGTTTTGATCATACTCGCCGGTTTACAGGGGAATGGAACCTCTCCCCTGGATTTTGCTTTTACTGTTGTTAGGGGATCGATTTTGGTTGTGGCCACATTCATCGGGTCGCGTTTTTTGCCAAGGCTTTTGAATAGAGTGGGGCGTTCCCAGGAGATGTTGTATCTGTTTAGTATCGCCTGGGTTTTAGGAATAGCAGCGCTTACCGAGATGGTAGGTCTTTCCATAGAAGTGGGTGGATTCCTGGCGGGTGTGGCTTTAGCTAACTCCTCAGAACATTTTCAAATAGGCGCGCGCATGCGCCCGATCAGAGACTTTTTCTTAATCCTATTTTTCGTAGGGTTAGGAACGAAGATGCTGATTGCCGGGGCGGTTACCGCGATTGTTCCAGCGCTACTCCTTTCTCTTTTTGTGCTGGTTGGAAATCCGCTGATAGTGATGCTACTTATGGGCATTTTGGGATATAGAGCGCGTACTTCTTTCCTGGCGAGTGTAACTGTTGCCCAAATATCGGAGTTTAGCTTAATCATTGCAGCCCTAGGCTTGCGCTTGGGACACATAGATGCAACACACACAGCCCTCATTACCTTCGTGGGGATAGTTACCATCTTTATCTCCTCGTATTTCATTATTTACGGTGAGGGGATATACAAAACTTTGAAACCATTCCTAAAATTTTTTGAGTTTCGACGCAAATTAATAGAAGAAACCCCACTGGAGAGAAATTTCGAAAACCACGTTGTATTGGTTGGAGTGCACCGTACTGGAGGGAGTATTTTACAGGCGCTCAGCAATGGAGGAGAAGACTTTGTGGCGCTCGATTTTGATCCGGTGGTAGTAAAGACCCTTCAACAAGAAGGGGTGCCCGTGGTTTATGGAGATGTGGCGGATGAAGAGATCCAAAATCTAGTTGGGTTGAGAAAGGCACGCCTTATTATCTCTACCGTTCCAGGCAAGAAAGACAATATGACTATTTTAGAAGCTAGGGGAAAAGCGAAGGTAGTTGTGACAGCCGGTAGTGACGAAGACGCCAAGGAGTTCTATAAAAAAGGAGCTAATTACGTAATTATGCCCCACTTTTCTGGAGGTTGGGAGCTGGCCCAGGCCATTAGCGGGGGCAAGGGATTCTCCGGTTTGGCTAGGCTCCAAGAGAGGGACGCTCAGGTGCTGGATTTAAGGGGCATACCCCACAGAAGAGTAGCTAAAAAGAATACCTAGTTCTTAAAAAAGAGACCTCGGTGTTTTGGGGGTGTTACTTTGACCCTCCGCTAGCTTACGCTCCATCACCTCTTTATGCCTTTCGATGAGCTTGGGGAGTTTTGCGAAGGCATTTTCAAGATCCTTGATTAAATTCGGATTACGCAACGCTGCTGCTGGGTGGTATACGGGCATAATTAACACCCCGTTAACTAGAAAAACGGTTCCTTGGTCACGGGAAATTTTCCCTTCAGGAATGAAATAGGACATAGAGAAACGCCCCAGAGGAACAATGACTTTGGGGTTTATAATGGAGAGCTCTTTTTCGAGATATGGCCTATACGCCTCTATCTCTTCAGGTAAGGGGTCGCGATTTTCAGGGGGACGGCGCTTTACGATGTTAGTAATGTATACATCCCCACGCTTCCAACCAACTCCTTGTATCAATTTATCTAACAACTGTCCCGCCCTTCCCACAAAGGGACGTTTTTGTTGATCTTCATTGGCCCCCGGAGCTTCACCCACAAAGGCAACCTTGGCCTGCGGATCACCTTCGCCAAAAACCAGATTGGTGTGGAGCGGCAAGGAAGAGTCCCTAGAGATTTGAGCCTTAAGTTCCTCAAGAGCGGAGAGTACTATCATGGGCTAATTATACAAATTGGTTTATATTTAACTACGCCATGCATCATCAAAGTGAACTTTATTTTGAAGACCCCTTACTTAAATTAGGCATAGGTACTCGTCTCTGGGTTAAATCTCTTAAAAGCATTTTGGATATCGTGTCTTTAGTTGCCGGCTTGATTATGATTTTCTCCGATGTGGCGCCGGTTTTTTATTTAGGGATTATTTTTCTCACCTTCTTTCTATGCAGTTCTCTCCTCACGAAACTTCTTAAAATAGGAAAGAAGTTTAACGGAGGGAATCTGCTATTTTTTATGGATCTTGAGGTGAGGGATCTTCTCCAGAGAGCGAGTGATCGGTCCGTTCTAATGGGAGGCAGCTTCCTTTTACATCTAATGAGGGAATTGGTTGAGACAACCGATGGAGTGGAGATTTTACGAAGGTTGAGCATAGGAAAAGAAGAATTTACCGGACAAGTAGAAAGACATATTGATGAGGAAAAACGCTTAAGGGAGACCAAAGCGTGGAGACTGAAAAGGGCAGAGGATTTGATGATTAAGGCTTTGACTACTCAAATAGGAGAAAAGCATCTAATTTCTGCCGGGGATCTTTTTAGAGCAATGGCTTATACAGACAACGAAAGAATCCAGAGACTACTTAACATTTTTGGCATTACAGAATCAGTAATGGAGAATAATTATAGATATAGCTTGGAGCATGTTAGATAGAAGAGATAAAGAGGTATACAAAAGAGTACCATCGGCAGGATTCATCATCTACAGACAAACTAAGGATGGCCCTAAGTTTTTGATAATGTATCACAGGGGCGATTATTGGAACTTTCCCAAAGGGAGAATAGAGCATTTGGAAAATAGCGTAGAGACCGCCCTCAGGGAGCTGGAGGAAGAGACTGGGCTTAAACCAAATGAACTAAAAATAAGAGAAAATTTCAAAACCCATGAATCTTTTAA
>CAYIAN010000033.1:0-2490 GCA_964361435.1 uncultured Candidatus Saccharibacteria bacterium | reverse complement strand
TCCGGTTCATTTTCCGCTAGATCGGCTAAGATTTTTCTATCCAGCTTAATCTCTTTTTTCCTTAGAGCGCCCATCAGCTCGCTGTATGTAATGCCGCCCTCTCTGGAAGCTGCGTTAATTTTTACCTGCCAGAGAGCGCGCTTGTCACGCTTGCGAGTTTTGCGGTCGCGGTATGAATAAGTCCAAGCCTTAAGCAGAGCCTGACGGGCACGGCGGATTTTACTTTTCCTGTTCCACTTAAAACCCTTAACTTGGCGTAGGAGTTTACGTCGTTTTTTGATAGTATTGGTTCCTTTACGAGCTCTAGGCATGGTTTATTAGTCTACTTTTAACCTTAGAACGATCGGCTCCACTGATACTCCTTAAATTACGCTTAAGGCGAGTAGAGCCACCAGTACGCTTGGCTTTATTGTGTCCCAAACCCTGCTTTCTACGAAGCAGCTTGCCGGTTTTAGTAAGCTTAATTCTCTTGGTATAGCTTTTTCTTGCCATTGCGGTTGCTGTATATAGATATAAAGCAGGGCTTATTTTAAGCAAGCCCGGGGTTTAAATCAAGCTTTGGGATTACCCCGTCGGCTCTATCTGGGCAGTTAAACCTCTTCCGCCCGCTTTTATTTCCTGGGTTACTTTATGGGGGGTTTCCACCTTGCTCAAGAACTCTTTGAGTTTGTTTTTGGCGAAATCTTGCATGCCCTTCTCCCTTCCTTTTAGGGTCACCTGGACCTCTACCTTATGACCCGCCTGGAGAAACTCCTCCAAACGCTTGAGCTTGAAGGAGAGATCGTGCGCCCCTTCTCTGGGGCTGATCTGGACTCTTTTGGACTCGGGGACCCTCTGCTGCTGTTTTTTGAGCTCCTTCTCCTTTTGATAGCGAAACTTGTCGAAGCTAATGATACGTGCCACTGGCGGGGTGGCGCTTTCGGTTATCAAAACCAGATCCAGGCCGGCTTCTTTTGCCTTGGCCTGTGCTTCTTCTAGGGATAAGACACCTAAGTTTTCACTATTCTCGCCCAAAACCCTGAGTTGGGGCACTCTTATCGCCCCATTAACTTTGAGGTCCAGTTCCTTGATATAATGCTTTTTCTTACTAGCCAACATTAAAAGAGTACTGTACCGGAAGTTGTTAATCAATGGATTGGCACCCTCATTTCCCGGGTGTATTATTGAGGTATGAAAGATAAAAAGAATACAGGCATGGCCGCGGTGGCCTACTTCATCTTTTTTTTGCCCCTCCTAACGGAGGCGAAGAAAGATCCGTTCGTGAAGTATCACGTAAGGCAGGGGTTAGGTTTTTTGATAACTTTCTTTGCCTTAAGATTCCTTACGCTTTTTCTAATAGCACCCCTCGCCGACTCCGCTTACTTCTTTGATCTTTTCTTTACGCTCGTGTATTGGGTGGCAAATTTGTTTCTAGTGACGCTACTGATATTGGGGGTGATGAATGCCATTAAAGGAGAAGAGAAACCATTGCCCTTAATCGGAGAGTGGGCCAATAAGACTTTGAAATTTTAGTTGGGAGGTAAGTGAAAATAAGCAGAGCCCCATCGCGTGACGGGGTTCTGCTTATCCCCGCCCACTCAGGGGCTCGGTTTGTAGTAAAGGGCGACGAAGACGATGAACGTCACCGCCGCCAGGGTCACAATTACCTTGGCGAAAAGGTGATCTTTGTTGCTCACCCCCATGGGTACCTCCTCCCTTCTTGTGGGCGCTGGACTAGGGCATGCTTCGAGGGTTGTGCTCTGCTCTGGCCACGAGTCCCTCGAGGTAGGTACGTGCCTTGACGTAGGGATCGAAGTCCGGATTGATGCCGGCCGAGCGGGCTGCATAATCCAACGCTTCGAGAACGGGCTCCGCGTAGTCCGGAGGGAGCTGCGTTCCTCCTACGAACCTGCAAACCACCGAGAATTGTGGTGGAGTCACCCTGCCGAGTCCCATCAGGAATCGAACCACTGAATTGTGATAGAGCGACACAGCCATTACTAGTCCTCCTTGTCGTTTGTGCCTAGCATAGGATCATTCTTCACAGTAAATTTTGAGGCATACGAGGCTATACCTGCACTCCCAGATACAACAAAACCCCGTATCTAGGGGCTCTTGTATCACATGAAAGGAATAGAATCGGAAATCTAAAAACAGAAAAGAGCCCACATCTGGGTTTTCCCGCTCGTTTGAAAACGAGAGTCGGGAGCCGAGGGGGCTCGTTGGTTGTTCTATTCACTCGCCCAGTACGTGAACCAGCCGACGAGGTAATACCCCATCACGATGACCGCAGCCTTCTCAAACCCGAAGGTGTCGAAAAGACTGACGTCCATCAGACGGAGGACCAAGCTCATCAGTGCGAAGCCAATCAGGCTCACCAAGAGCGTCTTCATGTTTCTCTTCCTATCTCGCGGATTCAACCACCAAATCTTAGTAGTTCAATCCGCAAGACAGGGGGAAATCTCAAAGAACGTAGTATCTGTATGCCACAAAACATCAGATAAGTCAATA
>CAYIAN010000032.1:0-5890 GCA_964361435.1 uncultured Candidatus Saccharibacteria bacterium | reverse complement strand
TTCACGTTGTATAGAAGGAGAGTTTTATGTTTCAATACTCGGGTGGGGGAAGTGTGTTATAAACCCCCTACCTTTTTATGGAAATAGACCAGCCGGCGATACAAGCGACGGTGCTGATAGCGTACTGCGACAAGAAATTCCAGACTGTGGTGACGGTAGAGCTATTCTCAATGCACGTACTGGTAAATATTCATGTAGCGAGGGGGGGGCACTAAATCGTTTTGTTCCCGCAAACGCTCATCCATCTGGGAACTCTGTTGGATGGGAATGCGATAGTGGCTATGGTGTCAACGATTCGAGGACAGGTTGCAGGTTCACGCCATCTACACCAGCCCGTAGTGGCGCTAATACTCCAACCGTAAGACAAAGAAGCGGTACTAGTTTCTTTGCTGAGTGATGTAGTAAAAACCTCTCAACAAACCATCCGAGAATAAGCCTGTTACACAAAAGCGCTCCATGTCAGAGCGTTTTTGCTCTCTCTGTTGCGGGAGTGAGACTATTCTGGAACCAAATCTTGGTATTTATAAATGAGAGCGCCCCCGTCGGGTGACGGGGGCGTGTGCTCTCTAGTTGTCGGATTGCAGCGGGCTGCCTACTGGGCGTGCCGGCTCTCGCCGATCTTGGTCTGGGGAACAAGCAGGGCATCGGGTGGCAACGGCACTTCGCTCATGAACGGAAACCCGTACATGTAGCTGTAGCCGTATGCCGAAACGAACTTCCCGTCATCGTCCTTCGTGACCTGAACGAACTTGAGGTGGGGCGGGTCACCACGGCGATCTTCGCCGCCGGGTAAATCGTCGTAGCACAGCCGCCGCCCATTCACGAAGACGGCGAAGTCGGTGTCCACTGGTGCCTCCTCGGGGGTGAACACATCCTGAGGAGTGAAGCGAACACCATCCACGAAGCTCTCGATGTAGCTGGCGGTCACAGTGTCACCTACTGCCCTGATGTCCTCCACGGGGCAGAGCCGGAAACGCCTGCCGTTGTTCAGTGACCTCAGGGCAAAGACCCCGCGTTCATCAACAGCTGGTTCATCACTGCCGGGCGGAACGAGCAACACAGTTGATCCGTGTGGCACGTCCGCATGGTTGTCGAAGAATATCTGGTGGTTCACACTTCCTCCTCGGTTGCGCTTGTCCGTGCTGTAGGAGAGCGAGCCTCGAAATCTTTCAAAGCCCATTCTCCTACAGCAGAAACCAGAGAGTAATAAAATATTCCAAGGAACGTATCTCTTGGATAACACAACACTACTTAGTAGTCAAGCGGGTTGCGGGGGCGGGGGTCGAACCCGCTACCTTGAGGTTATGAGCCTCACGTGCAACCGTCACACTCCCCCGCGATGCAAGAGATATTCTAATAGCGTATTTTCTTATTGTCAAAAACCCTCTTTGCTTTAGAATGAACGTTATATGGTTAATCTAGACGTTATTGAGAAAAAAGCTCTTAGAGAGATAAAAGACGTGTCTGATAAGGAACAGCTAGAAGCCCTAAGGATCAAATATCTAGGCAGAAAAGGGGAGTTGACCTTGATTTTGCGCTCTCTCAAAGACTTATCTTCCCAGGAGAAAAAAACTCTGGGAAGCAAGTCCAATGTCCTAAAGGAGAAACTTCAAGAGGCTATAGACGAAAGATTCCTTGAGTTTGGAGATGAGAAATCTGCGGGGATAGATATCACTCGCCCGGGACATAAAATTGAAAGGGGACATGTGCACCCCCTAACCTTAATCGAAAGGGAGGTTCGAAGAATATTCACTTCACTTAACTTCTCCGTAGTGGAAGGGCCGGAGTTAGAAAACGAATTCTATAACTTTGACGCCCTAAACCTTCCGGAATGGCATCCAGCCAGAGAAGCCTGGGATACGTTTTGGATAAAACCAAAGAAGGGGGATAAAGAACGTCTTTTGCTACGCACCCATACCTCGCCAGTTCAGATAAGGTACATGGAAACTCACGAACCTCCCTTTCAGATAATTGTTCCGGGGAGAGTTTTTCGATATGAAGCAACTGACGCCACTCACGGAGACAACTTCTATCAGTTTGAGGGGTTGATGGTGGGGAAGAACGTATCCTTGGCAAACTTCAAATACGTTATTACCAAATTCTTTGAAGAATTTTTTAGGGGGCAAGATATTGAGTTTAGATTCCGCCCTAGCTACTTTCCGTTCGTGGAGCCGGGGGTAGAGGTGGATGTGAGATTCAAGGGGGGCGATTGGCTCGAGATGCTTGGCGCGGGGATGATTCACCCTCACGTATTCGAATCTTCCAGATACAATCCTCGCGAGTATCAAGGTTTCGCCTTTGGGGTAGGGATAGATCGCCTAGCCATGATCAAATACAAGATTCCAGATGTGCGCATGCTCTACTCGGGAGATTTAAGGTTCATTAAACAATTCTAATGAGGTTCTCATACGATTTAATTAAACAGTTGGTTCCTGGGGCTACTTCTCAAAAAGAGGTCATGGAAGCTTTGACTATGCACACCATGCCCGCAGAGGATCCTCGGGGCAATACGTTCGATGCAGAACTTCCTGGTAACCGCTATGCCGATCTAGCCTCCCACTTAGGGGTAGCGTTGGAGTACACAGTTATCTCTGGGAAAGCCCTCAAAGGACTTAGGGTAGATAAATCGTTCCCTGGAAAAAGTAGGGGCAAGATAGAAATAAAAGTGGAAGAGAAAGAGCTGTGCCCCCGCTACGGCGCCTGTCTACTTGAAATTAACGGCAGGGGGAAAACTCCTGCGTGGATGGCCAAGATTTTGGAGGATTGCGGATTAAGGCTGATAAATCCAATAGTGGATATTTTAAACTACGTCATGCTTGAAGTAGGGCAGCCTATGCACGCCTTTGATGCGGATAAGCTAAATGGATCAATCATAGTTAGAAAAGCAAAACAGGGAGAGAGGGTTAAAACCATCGATAACCAAGACTTTTCTCTGACGAAGGGAGATCTAGTAATCGCAGATCAGAAGAACATTCAGGCCATAGCTGGCATCAAAGGGGGTAAAGCGTCAGGGGTGGATGACAAAACGAAAAGGGTATTAATCGAGGCGGCTAACTTTGATCAAGTATCAATCTATGCCACATCCAGGAGATTGAGGCTTGTAACCGACGCCTCGGTGCGTTTTGCCCACGGAATGAGTCCCCATTTAGTAGAACTAGGCATGCAAAGAGCACTTTTCTTGCTTAAGGATATTGTGGGAGCAAAGCCCATAGACTTATTAGATGTATATTCTAAAAAACAGGGGGGCAAGATTATTGGCTTCAGCACGACAAAATTTAACTCTCTCACCGGGTTGAATCTGAAGCCAGCGGCAGTCCTTAAATATTTGGAGAAGTTAGGACTCAAGAAAGTTACTCTCAAGAACAAAAAGGGAGTAGATGATTTTGTGATCTTAGTACCACCGTTACGTTTGGATGTAAACATTTTTGAGGATTTAGCCGAAGAGGTTGTGCGTCTTTGGGGGATAAACAAACTAGAACCGGTTGCCCCAACTATAAGCATCCAACCAGCCAAAGAAGAAGATATAACAATCTTCAAAGATAGAGTACGTAACATTCTTACAAATCTGGGATATAGCGAAGTATATAGCTCGTCCTTTGCAAACGGGGGAACAGAGAGTGCCTATGAAGTAGAGAAAGCATTAGCCGCGGACAAAACCCATCTAAGGCAGTTACTAGAAAACGGCTTGGAGAAAGCCATAGAGGAGAATAGGAAAAACTACAAAATAACTAAAATCTTTGAATTAGGCAATGTATTCGATCGCAAGCTTGGCGAGCGTACAAATTTAGGTGTGGCAATTAAGGGGGTGAAGGAAAATGCCTTTTTGGAACTAAGGGGCGCTGTAGAACAGATGCTATCGGGTTTAGGATTTATGGAATCTACTCTTTTTCCTAAAGAGCAAATTTTAGTTATTGAAATTAATGGGGTGATAGTTGGAGAAGTAAAACATCTTGGCAAAGATGGCGCCCTTGCTGAGCTCAACGCATCCAAGCTAATGGAAATGGAGGAGGGCGAATTTGAGTATCAACCTTTATCAAAATACCCATCGATAATGAGAGATCTGTCGTTGGCTCTACGAAATGAAGTAAGAGTCGGAGATATTTTATCTGCCATAGAAGATGCTGGAGCCAAACATTCAAGGGATGTTGATCTCATAGACTATTACGACCCGAGACACCTCACCTTTCGTATCGTTTTCCAATCTGATGATAGGACTCTGAATGACGCTGAAGTAAACAAGGAATTCGATAAAATTGTGGGTTTTTTGAAGAAAAAATTCTCTCTGGAAGTGCGTTAGGGGATGGGGGTTAAAAAAGCGCATGAAATCTAGCTTTTAGGGCTATAAAATACTTGTTTTTGTGAGGGTAAATTGGTAGAATTATAGCACCTCAATAAGGGGTCTAATTTTTTGTTATGCCACCTAAGAAAACGCAAAAAAGCGATTATACAGCGAAAGATATTCAAGTACTTGAAGGTCTCGATCCAGTAAGGAAAAGACCCGGCATGTATATCGGTTCTACTGAGAGCAGGGGGCTGCATCACCTTCTCTGGGAAGTTTTTGATAATGCCATTGATGAGGTTATGGCGGGAGAAGCCAGGAATATTGAAGTGCGGCTCCACAAAGATAGCAGTGCCACGGTAAAAGACGACGGTAGAGGTATCCCGGTGGATATCCACAAACAAACTAAGAAATCCGCCCTGGAGACGGTTCTCACAACCCTCCATGCCGGAGGTAAATTCGGGGGAGAGGCATACAAAGTTTCCGGCGGTCTTCACGGTGTGGGGGTTTCTGTGGTAAACGCTCTTTCCAAATATTTGAGGGTAGAGGTTTGCAAGGATGGAGATGTGTACATGCAGGAATACTCAAGGGGTATTCCTAAGTCAAAAGTTAAGAAAACGGGAAAGTGTGATCACAGTGGGACTGTCGTTAATTTTCTTCCGGACACAGACGTTTTTTCAGAAACAGAATTTGATAGAAAACAGGTAATTGAACGTTTCAGACAGAGAGCTTATCTCACAAAAGGCGTGCGCATCGCACTGGTGGATGAAAGGGGAGAAAAACCTGTCTATTGCGGTTTCCGCTTTGACGGAGGCCTAAGGTCCTTCGTCGATTACCTGAATGAAGATGGCCCCAGGGTGGTTCACAATAATATATTTTATGTTCACAAAGAGTATGAGAATATGGATGTAGAGGTGGCTCTAAATTACAACGAGGGCATGGAGATCACAGAGCTGGCTTTCGCAAACGGCATTAACACCATTGATGGCGGTATGCACCTCACCGGATTCAGAGCCGCTTTAACTAAAAGTATCAATGATTATGCCAAGAACAATAACCTCTTCAAAAAGGGGCAAGACAACCTAACCGGAGACGACGTCAGGGAGGGGTTAACGGCAGTAATCTCTATAAAATTAAGAGACCCCCAATTTGAAGGACAGACTAAGGGTCGCTTGGGAAATGCGGAGGCTCGCACGGCCGTTGAATCAGTAACCTCAATTGCCCTCAAGGACTTTATGGAGCTCAATCCAAACGATGCCAAGGCTATGGTGGCTAAGGCTAGCTTGGCAGCTCAAGCTCGTTTGGCGGCCAAGGCGGCCAAGGATACGGTTTTGAGGAAAGGGATTTTGGATGGCTTAACCCTGCCCGGCAAACTGGCCGACTGTCTACCAAGCACACCAGTTGAAGAGGCGGAACTTTTTCTCGTGGAGGGAGATTCGGCCGGTGGTAGTGCCAAATCTGCCCGCGATCGGCGCACGCAAGCAATCTTGCCGCTTAGGGGAAAGGTACTGAACGCCGAAAAACACAGGATAGACAAGATTTTGGCCAACAAAGAAATGATCTCTTTGGTGGTAGCGTTAGGGACGGCCATTTCAGAAGAGTTTGATATAT
>CAYIAN010000031.1:0-5996 GCA_964361435.1 uncultured Candidatus Saccharibacteria bacterium | reverse complement strand
CCTCACACTGAATTCGAAACTGAAGTGTATCTTCTATCCAAAGAGGAAGGAGGTCGTCACACACCTGTTTTCCCAGGATACAAACCTCAGTTTTACATCCGCACCACGGACGTAACAGGTGAAGTAACCTTGCCCGAGGGCACTGAAATGGCTATGCCAGGGGATACCGTTAACGTATCCGTGAAGCTCATTAACCCCATTGCACTGGAAGAGAAAACTCGCTTCGCAATTAGAGAAGGAGGTAAGACGGTTGGAGCAGGAGTAGTAACAAAGGTTAATAAGTAGGTATCTCTCCTAGCATCTCTCCTTTGAGGGGCGCTAGATAGAGAAACTTAAAAATGGCAGAAAAAGAACAAAACGATAAATTGAGGCTCAGGGTCAAATCATATGACCACCGTCTTTTAGATAATTCTGTAAAACAGATTGTAGACACCCTGGAGCGCCAAAACGCCAAGATTGTTGGCCCCATTCCTCTTCCTACGGGTTTCAAGAGATATACGGTTAACCGCTCCACCTTCGTTCACAAGGATGCCAGAGAGCAGTTTGAATTAAGGGTACACAAGAGACTTATAGATGTTGAGAAGCCTTCCGCCAAGATTATAGAAGCCCTAAGTGACTTAAACCTCCCAGCCGGAGTGGAGGTGGAGATAAAGACGGGGTAGGTGGAATGCGCAAGTATAACTGAATAAAAGAGCGCGGATTAGTATTTTAGGCTATTCACAGCCATTTATTGACTTTTTTGTATCGTTCTAGTAAATTGGCAATATGGCCAAACTAGTAAATCAGACAGTTTTTGCCGCTAAAATAAAAGGGAAAAAGCTCTACTTATTTGGCGCAAATGATATTCGCGCTCTGTTTGGGCTATCTGATGTTGCTACAGCCTCTTTACTCCATAGATATAAAAAACAGGGGTTTGTTTTACAAGTTAAGCGCGGATTCTATGTTTTCCCCGATGTTTTGCCGCCAGATGTTTACGTTGCCAACAAACTTTACAGTCCGTCTTATGTCTCGCTTGAGTTTGCCCTGTCTTACCATGGAGTTATTCCGGAGACGGTCTACGAGATTACTTCAGTTACCACCAAGACTACTCGCCAATTTGAAACACTAGGAAAGGTTTTTTCTTACAGGAAAATAAAAACAACCGCTTATACTGGCTATGAAATTCAAAAACAACAAGGATTAAGTTTTTACATTGCCGATGCCGAAAAAGCGTTCGTAGATGCAAATTATTTACGGCTTAAAAATAAAGAAAAACCAATATCTCGATTTAATAAAGAAAAAATCAATTCGGAAAAATCACTGCGTTACGCAAAATTGTTCAATAACGCGAAACTTATTGGCATAATTAAATCTACGTTACGATGATTTCAATAGAAACACTTGAAAAATTAGGTAGACAATACCAAATAGGCGTATTCCCAAATATTGTCAGGGAATATTTTCAGCATGTCTTTTTATCAGAATTATACAAATTACCGGATGTCGAAAAATTACTTTTCAAAGGCGGTACAGCCCTACGCATTGTCTATGGCAGTCATCGCTTTTCCGAAGATTTAGATTTCTCTCTTTTTGGTGTCGGTCAAAGTGAGATCAAATCGTTTATTGAGAGGCTTTTTATACATGTCTTAGCGGAGATGGCACGGGCTGATATAAAAGTTGAGCTCGGAGACAAAATAGGGACTACAAAAGGAGGATATTTGGGTGTCGCCACATTTCGCATGTTTGAATATCCGCAGGTTAACGTGGAAATAAATGTGTCAACACGTAATAGCCAGAGCGTTATGGGCGAAGTAGACAGCATTGCCAACAATTTTGTACCTACCTATACGGTCATCCACTTGCCGCAAACAGAAATTGTGGAAGAAAAGATTTTTGGTGCGCTTGTAGAGCGCAAAAAACCACGAGATTTTTATGATCTCTATATCATTATGCGGAAAGGAATGCTTTCTCTGGAGCATAAGAAAAAACTTGCCGGAATCAGAGATAGCGTTATTGCAGAGGCAAAACAAATTAATTTTAAAACGGAGCTCGGTACTTTTTTGCCAGTTGATCAGCAGGGGATTATACGGGATTTTCCAGCTACCCTTGAACGTGAACTAAATAGTCAATTGAGTGGGGTATAGAATTCATGGTGGATAATAAAAAAATCAGAAATACAGAAGGTGATGTGCTACTTGCGTGACGTATATCTAAAGACGTATAAATTAGGTGATGAAAAAGAGGAAAGTATTCTTTGTTGTAGCTAGTGGTGGTCACGATACAGATAAACACTATAGAGACACTATCCAGAGCAAAAGATCTATAGACGAAGCTTCTAAATTTTTATCAGGACAAGACACAAATAAACTACGTGAATATACTCACGGACAGACTTTCGCAGCTTGGGGTGCAACCCCAGGGTCTGCTAATACCCGTAATTGGGAAAATATGGAATCCGGAGATTACCTCATGATCTATAGGGATGGACGAATCATGCTTGTCGCCGAAGTAGCGGTTAAAATTCACAGCCCAGCTTTAGCAGAACACTATTGGGGAAAAGACAGTAGAGGAGAAACTTGGGAACACATGTATTTTTTGGTTAACGAATCAGAGGTGAGCGTCAAACAGTCAAAGCTCAATAAATATTTAGGGTATAAAGAAAATTTCTTTCCAAGGGGATTTTATCCAGTTGAACAGGAAAAAGTTGATAGACTTCTCTCAACCTATGGCGATCTTCTTTCGCTTATGAGTAAACTCCAAAAAGGAGAAAACCTAAACGAAATCAAATTAGATAAACTATATAAAGTAGATGAGGCTATAGAGGAGCATGCAGAAAAAGCTCCAACTGAACATGACGAAATGCAATGGAGACTTATACGATTGGGTCTTAGGGCAAAGTTGGATGTCTGGATTCCAAAGAACGATCAATCGCATAAATACCATGGTGAAAGATTCAAAGATCTAGTAATCCCAGAGTTTCGAAAGGCGATTGATGTGCCCCAGTCAATTGAAAACATAGATACTGTCTGGAAGTTGGGATACTCAATTAAATCAGCCTTTGAGATAGAGCATTCTACGCAGATATTTTCAGGTATATTGCGACTCTCCGACTTAAGGGTAGAGGCTCCTAATTCCAACTACCCTTTGTTTATAGTTGCAGATAGAAGTAAGAAAAGCAGGGTTCTTAGCCAATTGGAAAGACCTACGTTCTCAAGTAACTATTTACAGCTTAACAAGGCGGTTAAATTTCTCTCCTACGATAGGGTCAGAGAACTAGATAAACAATTTACGGGTGGAGATGAATCTTTCGATCTAAGTTGGCTTGTGTCAGAAGCCGAATTCGTTAACTAAATGAAAATCTACAAGATAGGTCACAGTTGCTTCACCCTCAAGCAGGGGAATACCACAATCCTCACAGATCCAGGACAATTCTCAAGCGATAACCTGGAGCGGGAGGAGATGAGGAAAATTCGTAATGTCAATGCAGTTTTAGTAACCCATGTTCATGGAGATCATCTAAATACAGATTCGCTGAAAGCCATTATGGGAAACAACCCGAATGTGGAAGTGATTGGTAACCAGGAGGTTCATGGCTTACTTGGAGGAGAGGGAATTGAAGTGCATACAGTTAAAGATAAAGAGGAGTTTTTAGTAGGGGATTTTAAACTGCAGGCATTCGAAACAGATCACGGGTTTATCCATAAAACTATATCTGCAGTAAGGAATACGGGGTATTTGTTTAACGGAGTAGTCTATCACCCCGGAGATGCGCTTTTTGCCCCACCGGGGGAGATAGAATTACTCGGAGTTCCCTTCGGTGCTCCCTGGGCTACAATTGGCCAATTAATTGACTATGCAATAGAGGTGCATCCCAGAAGAGTCACACCAAGCCACGACGGTTTGCTTCGAGAACTCGGGCCGTTTCAGTCCCTCTCTACTAAAATGCTTGGTGAAGTAGGGATTGAGTTTATTCCCCTTCGGCCCGGGGAGGAATATGAAGTCTAAACATCGTATATAGCCCTTGCCTCATATAAACCTCTGTTGTAATATAAGCCCTGCCTAAAGGGGCGTTTTGTTTTGTTTACTTGCCCTCTTTTTTGGCTCTAATAATGGAATACGCCAAAGGTATAAAGATAAAAATGGGACAAGTCTTCCGCGAGGAGGATGTGGTCCCGGTAACCTTCATAAAGCTCCAAGAAGGAGGAGTGGAATTTAACGTTGGCGATAAAGTGCAGGTTTCAGGGGTTAGCAAGGGAAAAGGGTTCCAAGGTGTGGTTAAAAGACATGGATTTTCCGGTGCGGCCATGATGACCCACGGTACTAAGCATACTAACCGTGCTCCTGGTTCTATCGGCGCTACCGGTCCCCAAAGGGTGTTTCCTGGAACTCGGATGGGAGGCCGTATGGGAGGAGACAATATTAACGCCAAGAAGTTGAAGGTCATCGCATATGAAAAAGATCAGAATTTACTTTTGGTAAAGGGAGCGGTTCCCGGAGTAAAGGGAGGAAAGTTGAAGATATATAACTTAACCGTTAAGTAATATGAAAACTGACCTATACAACAAGGATGGAGAAAAGATTGGAAACGTTGAGGTTTCCGATAAACTTTTCGGCGCTTCTTGGAACGCTGATTTAGTTCACCAAGCTTTGCGAGTTCAAGAAACCAACCGCCGTGAAAGAATTGCTCACGCCAAAGACAGGGGTGAAGTGAGAGGAGGTGGAAAGAAACCTTGGAGGCAAAAGGGAACCGGGCGTGCGAGGCACGGATCTATCAGATCTCCATTGTGGGTAGGGGGTGGAAGAACTCACGGACCAAATAAAGAGAAAGTATATAGCTTGAGTATTCCTCAAAAGATGCGCCAGGGTGCAATGTTCGCCATTTTTTCAAAGAGATTAGCTGAAGGTGAAATAAAGGTAGTGGACTCGTTGGGTGTAACTGAGCCAAAGACTAAGTTATTAAGAGATGCCCTAAAGAGTCTTTCTCCGAGGCAAAATGCTTTGATTATTGTCGCTCCCGCAAACAAAGCTGTCTTTGGAGCAGCTGGGAATATGGAAAAGGTGAAGGTAACCGATCCAAGAGCTTTGAATGTATATGATCTTTTGAGATACGGAGTTGTTATTATCGAGCAAGGCGCGTTAGAGACAATTGATAAACACTATGGATTTAAAAAGTAAGATAATTAAACAACCTCTCATCAGCGAGAAAGGCACCGACCTCGGTGCTATTGATAAATACATCTTCTTGGCTCACTCCGATGCCAATAAACACCAAATCAAGGAAGCACTTGAAGGAATGTATAAAATTCACGTGGTGGATGTGAATATTGTAAGAAACAGAAAGAAGGGCCACGAATACAAGAAAGCTATTGTAACCATCAAGGCGGGAGAAACCATTGATGTCATTCCACACTAATGAAGAAGTATAAAGGATACACCCAAAGCAGGCGCAATATGACAACCGTAGAGTACGGCGGTTTGAGCAAGGTTAAGCCTATGAAATCCGCTACTGTCGGCTTCAAGAGCCACGCCGGTAGGAATAACGCCGGTCGCATCACCGTTCGTCATCAGGGTGCTGGGGTAAAGCAGGTATATAGAATAATTAATTTCAAACAAGATAAGTTAGATGTCCCAGGCCGTATTGAGGCCTTGGAATATGATCCATATAGGAGTGCCTTTATTGCGAGAGTTGTATATAAAGACGGAGAAAGGCATTATCATCTAGCTCACAGTAAAGCTCAGGTAGGGGATAACATCTTGGTTTCAGCTAAAGCCCCCCTTAAGGCTGGTAACCGTGTGCCTTTGAAAAAGATTCCCGCCGGATACAATGTTCACAATCTAGAGACCAGACCAGGGGGAGGAGGAAAGATTATCCGCAGTGCCGGAAGTGCCGCACAGGTTTTAAGCCACGACGGAGATTACACCCAAATAAAGATGCCCTCCGGCGAGGTAAGAAAACTACCCTCTATTGGTTTTGCTACCCTCGGTCAGGTTTCTAACCCAGAACATAATCTTGTAGT
>CAYIAN010000030.1:0-6253 GCA_964361435.1 uncultured Candidatus Saccharibacteria bacterium | reverse complement strand
ACACGACGCTCTTCCGATCTAAGTTTTCCAGCGCGATCCTGTGGTTGTATTGCGGCTGGGAGATGATATGTGAAAGACGGAGGAGCTTTTTCAAAACCGGCGCAGATGCAGGTTTATTGATAAGTTGTAACCGCAGTGAACGAAGCCAGAGATTTCCTGGCTTCACTTCGACCGGGACGTGTTTTGGGCGAGCAAGAGGTTATTAAATTCGGTAGACGCTTCAGTCATGTATTTAGTGTAGGCGCAGGGGGCGAAGGAGTCAGAAAAGTACTGGAAGGTATGGATCTGGTTAAAGAAGCTAAGGTAGTTGAGAAAGAGCTAGTGGAAACTAAGGATGCCACTCGCACCAAAAAACTTCTAAGGAGATTGAAGTTACTGCGTTCAATGAATCTTAGTAACATCCGCCCCGAGTGGATGATTTTGACTGTTCTGCCGATAATTCCTCCAGATTTAAGGCCTATGGTAGCTCTCGATGGTGGAAGGTACGCAACCTCAGATCTAAATGACTTGTACCGAAGGGTAATCAATCGCAATAATCGCCTTAAGAAACTAGTTGAGCTTGGAGCTCCAGACGTTATTATGATTAACGAAAAACGCATGCTTCAAGAGGCGGTAGACGCACTCATTGATAATACTCGTGCTTCTGCCAGACAAAGTACTGGTGCCAAGAAACCCCTCAGGTCTCTATCCGACATGATAAAGGGTAAGCAGGGAAGGTTTAGACAAAACCTTTTAGGTAAGCGCGTAGACTATTCCGGTCGCAGCGTTATCGTAGTTGGTCCCCACCTCGCTCTCGATGAATGTGGTATTCCTAAAATCATGGCCCTGGAGTTGTTCCGCCCTTTCGTAATCGAGAAGATTCTTGCAAGAGGTCTTGCCCATAACATCAAGATGTCTAACAGGCTTATTGAGCAAGCTCCTCCGGAAATTTGGGAAATTCTCGAAGAAGTGATAGCCAACCGCAAGGTTTTATTAAACCGCGCTCCTACGCTCCATCGTCTTTCCATCCAGGCTTTTAAGCCGGTATTGATTGAAGATTTGGCAATTCAGGTACCGCCTATGGTGTGTGCTGCCTTCAATGCAGACTTTGATGGTGATCAAATGGCCGTGCATCTTCCCCTCTCCGACGAGGCTCAAGTGGAGGCGTCCATCCTGATGCTTTCCAGTCTCAATTTGCTCAAACCCGCCTCTGGAGACGCTATCACTATTCCCACACAAGACATCGTTCTTGGCTGCTATTATTTAACTAAACTGGTTAAAGGAACCAAGGGAGAAGGCAAAATATTTGCCGATGCCCAAGAACTGAAACTCGCATATGAAAACGAAGAAGTAGCCATCAACGCCCTTATTAAAGTGCGCCTCGGCAAAGAAATTATTGAAACCACCTGTGGAAGGGTGATATTTAACGAAACCCTGCCGGAAGATTATCCTTTTCACAACGATATCCTCACTAAAAAGTCTTTAGAGAAGTTGGTGCGTAAATTGATTGGCAAGTATGGTTCTCTTGGCACCAAGGAAGTCCTGGATCAGATCAAGGAGGTTGGTTTTAAGTTTGCCACTTATTCTGGTATTACCTGGGGCATGAGTGATCTTGTGATCCCCAAAGAAAAGGGAGCAATTTTGAAGGTGGCAGAAGAAAAAGTTTCTGAGGTTCATCGCCACTTCGCGGAAGGGTTACTCTCCCTCGAGGAGCGTAGGATGCGTATCGTTGATATTTGGACTGATGTGTTTGTGAAAATCAGGGAGTTGGTACCCCAAGCCTTACCAGAGCACGGATCAGTGAGGGCCATTGTTGATTCTGGGGCAAGAGGCACGTGGACGCCCATTAACCAGATGTGTGGCATTAAAGGCGTGGTGCGCAATCCAAAAGGAGAAGATATAGAGCTTCCTATTCGCACCTCTTTGAAAGAAGGACACAATTCCCTGGAGTATTTTATCTCTACCCACGGCTCTAGAAAAGGACTGGCCGATACTGCTTTGAAGACCGCCGAAGCCGGATACCTAACAAGGCGTTTAGTAGACGTTTCTCAAGATGTGGTTATTCGGGAAGAAGATTGTCACACCACGAGGGGAGTTTCTGTACATAGGGAAGACGGCACTGATTTCGAATACAATTTTGGATATAGGCTTTTCTCGCGCACCGCCTTGCGTGATATAAAAGACGGCCACAAGATTTTGGCTAAAGAAGGGGAAATAATTAGTAAAGATCAATCTGAAACTATCGATGCTTCAAACATCCAGGAGGTTGAGGTTAGAAACCCCATTACTTGTAACACTCTTTATGGCATTTGTGCGAAGTGTTACGGAGCTGATCTTGGCACTACCGATCAAGTGAGAATAGGAGAAGCTGTAGGTATCGTGGCGGCTCAGTCAATTGGTGAGCTAGGAACGCAACTTACGCTTCGAACTTTCCACGCTGGGGGTGTAGCTGGTGAAGATATTACAACCGGTCTTCCTAGGGTAGACGAGCTTTTCGAAGCTAGAAGTCCTAAGTGGAAGGCAACAGTTTCAAAGAGCGAGGGAACAGTAGAGAAGATTGAAAAAACCCAAGGAGGAATGATAGTACATATTCATAAAAAGGGAGAAAGTGGACGTAAGGGGAAAACCGTAGAATATCCTATAATTGGATCAAGGAAAATCCTAGTAAAAGAGGGAGATGTGGTAAGTGCCGGAGATCCGCTTTGTGAAGGGAACTTGGATCCAAAAGAGATTCTTAAATACAAGAGCAAAGAAATTGTCCACCGATATATTGTCAAGGAAGTTCAAAGAATCTACGTCTCTGAAGGAGCGACAGTCCACGACAAACACATGGACATTATCGTTAAGCAGATGTTCAGTCGCACCAAGATCGCAGATCCAGGAGATTCACATTTTGTAGTGGGAGAGATTATGGATAAATCAAAATTGAAAGAATTTAACAAAGAGTTTTATGGAACAAAGAAAGAAACAGCCAAAGGAGATGAAATAGTCCTTGGCATCACTAGATCTGCTCTTTCAGCCGATGGCTGGTTAGCGCCCGCATCTTTTCAGGAAACAGCCAGAGTTTTGATTAAGGCATCGAGTGAAGGAAGAGATGATCATTTAAGAGGACTTAAGGAAAATGTTATTATTGGACGTTTAGTTCCGGTGGGTACCGCCATTAGAGGTGACGTTGGTGCTGAAGACAGTGAGGGGGCCGAAGAAGAGAAGAATGGAAAAGTGATAGCCCCTAAAGTAGGGTTTGAAAAAGAGTAGGGTTGAAAAGTGAGATTTCTCACGTATGATGTAGGCCAGGACAACCATGAAAACAGAAAAAAATACATATGAAATTTCCTTTCTTGCGCGCAGCGAGGAAGGCGCAGGAACGGTTCTGAAGCACTTAAATCAGGTAGGAGCTGAAATTGCGGGTCAACAACGAATTGAGCAAGTTAACCCCGCGTATCCGATCAAAAAACACAGTAGCGCCCACTTCGGCTGCATTCAATTTGCTCTTCAGGGGGAGGAGATAAAAACCTTAAAAGATATCCTAAGATTTGAGGAGAGTATTTTGAGATACATAATAGTTACTCCACCATTTGTGAGAGAAGAAAATCCTCAACTCAGAGGACCAAGGGGAAGCCAAGAAGTGCCGAGCGAAAAACAATCTGGGGTGGATACCATAGCTTCCAACAGAGATTTAGAAGCTAAGTTGGAGGAAATCAGCGGTTCCTTTGAGGGCGAGGGCTAGTTTGCATTAATCAGAATAAAGATTTATAAAATCAGTAAGGCATGAATTTAAACAAAGTATTAATAGCCGGAA
This sequence comes from uncultured Candidatus Saccharibacteria bacterium, assembly GCA_964361435.1. GTDB lineage: Bacteria > Patescibacteriota > Minisyncoccia > UBA6257 > Colwellbacteraceae > GWA2-46-10. Next base: position 2,475 of record CAYIAN010000030.1, on the reverse strand, counting down.
GGTTAACAGCGGATCCAGAGCTTAGAACTACTCCCTCCGGGGATCACGTGGTTTCTTTTTCAGTTGCCACTAATCGTTATTGGAGAACTAAAGAAGGAGAAAGAAAAGAAAGCACAGAGTTTCACAATGTTGTGGTGTGGGGAAGGCAAGCAGAGGTAGTAAATCAATTTTCCAAGAAGGGCAGCATTATTATGATCGAAGGGAGGTTGCAAACCCGCGCTTGGGAGGGGAAAGACGGTCAAACTCGCAGGACTACGGAGATCGTAGCTGAAAATATTCAATTAGGTCCAAGGGGAGGTGATGTGGGCCCGAGTTTTAGCAAGCATGAAAATAGCGCGGGAGAAGAAGAGCAAAAGCACCCGGAAGACATCCCAGTAATAGATCTTGATGATTCTACTTCCGCAGAAAAAGAAATTAATCCAGAAGACCTACCTTTTTAGAATGAAAAAACCAGGAAAACAATGCTTCTTCTGTTCCCAGAATGTAGGAGACATAGATTATAAAGAAAAAGATCTACTTCAAAGATTTGTATCAGGTCAGCTAAAAATTATAGACCCAATTCACACGGGTACTTGTGCCAAGCACCAAAGGCGCTTAGCGAGGGCTGTCAAAAGAGCTCGCTTCATGGGCGTATTACCATACATTAGAAGTTAAATGTTGCCCTTAGATAAAGAACTGTTCAGTTTTTTGTACGGCTTAACCGGTCAGTCTAGGATGTTGGATGGACTTTTTATCTTTTTTGCGAAATATCTTTTTTGGTTCATAGTTTTTTGGTTTATCTGGGTTATTTTTACAAAGAAAGATTGGGGTGATGCTTGGCCAGTTTGGAAAAACAGAGTTCAATATCTATCCCTCGCACTTATATCCTTCATTTTGTCGAGGGGGATCATAACGAATATTATAGATAACCTCTTACAAAGCCCCAGACCCTTTGTTGCTCTTGGAGTGGAAGCCCTCATTAATCACACAGATGTTAACTCTTTCCCCTCTGGGCATATGGCTTCCTTAATTCCAATAGCCCTAACTTTATTGATGGTGAAAAAACAATCCGGCATTTGGGTGTTGATAGCCACCCTAGTCATAGGTCTGGCAAGAATTACCACCGGCGTACACTGGCCGAGCGATATTTTGGGGGGAATAACAGTCGGGGCTTTAAGTTTTAGCGCAGTCTACTTCGTCTTTCGCAAGCAGAAACTTATCTAGTAGCTGCGCCTCACATAGTCTATTAAAGTAGCGGCATCTTTAGCTCGATCGGTCGATCCAAGCGCTATTATAACCACTGGCCTTACCTCATTTGCATTCTTTATTTCAAAGAGAGAGAGGATGGTCTCGCCGGCGGCGCTTGTTATGCCCACTTTTCCACCAACAAAATCTAGATCATCCGCAAAGACATTAAAGTTTTGTAACCCGGAGAGAATGGGTTGCCCGTATACCGATTGAGTGGCTCCTCCTTTCGATATGTCTAAAATAAAACTGCGGTTATTATATATATACTTAGCCAATCGGAAAAGATCACTTACCGTTGAAACATTTTCGGATCCAGAGCCATTGGGATCAACGAAGATAGTATCGTTCATGCCGATAGCTTTAGCCTTTTCATTCATCAACTCCACAAAGCGACTGGTGCCAAGTATTTTCGCAATGGCAGTGCCAGCTTCGTTAGAGGATTCCATCAAAAGAGGATAAAGGAGGTTGAATACTGAAATTCTTTGCCCGGTGTATAGTCTGGGTATACTAGTTTGAACCAGCATGTCGCCAGTGATAGTAATTTCTTTTTCTATATTTATATACTCACTAGCCACAATCGCAGTCATCAACTTAGTGAGAGATGCTATGGGTACTTGTTGGTCAGGTTCTTTCTTTGCAAAAACAAAATTGTTTCCCAAATCAGCTGCGAGATAATTTTGGGCATTAACCTTGCTTCCCAAAAGCTCGTACTCAAATGAGTCTCCGATAAAGTCTTTCTCGTATACCAAAACAGGCATATCCACTTCTACTAGATCAAAAACAGACTTTGCATCTTCAGTCGATAGTCTGATACACCCCCCAGAGTATCCAAGAGAAACTGGTTGCCCGTTGCTGTAATATGGCCAACCGTGAATGAAAAAGTTTCCTTGGAATGGCATGCTCCAGGGCATGTGTACTTGTCCGAATGAAGAAAAGTGATCAGCTTCCTTGCCTTGAATTTTGTACAAACCGGCAGGAGTTTCCCACCAAGAGCCCTCATTTCCTTTGGATATTATAGACACCTCCTTTGCCAACTTTCCATTTTTGTAAATCCTAAGTACCATTGCCGAGAGATCGCTTTCTACGAAACTTACTCTTTGATCTATAAATTCCTGTTTTACCCTCTCAAAGAAAGCCGTATCTTCAAGGGCTGGCCAACTGCCATAGTTAAAAGAAGAAAGTTTGCCGCTGCCATCCGGTAGCACAATCTCATATTTTTTGTTCTGATAAATGGATGAGAATGTTGCT
>CAYIAN010000029.1:0-6278 GCA_964361435.1 uncultured Candidatus Saccharibacteria bacterium | reverse complement strand
GACTCGAGCCAACAAACTCTAGAAAATTTCTTTTAGGATTCATAAATAAGTGTAATAATTAATGTATGAACACTCTTAATATCAAAGTCATTCTCGCAAGTATCAGGGAAGGTCGTTTCGGCGATAAGCCTGCGATGTGGATAGTCGATGTTGCCAAAAAGGTTGACGGTATCTCGGTAGAGTTGTTGGATCTCAAGGACTATCAACTCCCTGTGTTTGCCGAAGCGATATCTCCTAAATATGTAGAGGGTTCTTATGGAAGTCGATCTGTTGATGCTTGGGCGAAGAAAATAGCAGAAGGAGATGGCTTTATAATCGTGACCCCGGAATACAATCGCGGCTGTCCCTCTTCTTTAAAAAACAACATAGACTACCTATATAAAGAATGGGTTAATAAACCAGTTTGTTTTGTGGGTTATGGGTCTACTGGTGGCGCTCGTGCAATTCAGCAATTGCATGAAATTGCTATTGAACTGCAAATGGCTCCCATCAGAAGCAATATCCATATCTTTAATCCCTGGAACTTGGTTGACGAGAAGGAGAATTTAAAACCGGGCGCATTGGATGATAATGAAAAAAACGCGGAACTGATGCTCGATCAATTAATCTGGTGGACGAAGACCTTGAAATCCGCGAGGTAGTTTTTATGGAAAACGTCCAGCATCATTTTTCTAGGTTTAAAAATTTTTGGGGTAGTAACAAATTACACATAATCTTAGTGGTTTTGGTCGTTATCATTGCAGCTATTTTAAGGTTGTACGTGTTTGTTTCACCCATGGATACCGATGCCTGGACTCAACTTGATCATCCTGATTACAACGACGAATTCTTAGTCGCAAGCCATCTTGTCACCTACGGAGAGTTTCCTATAAACGGCCCGGACGGACTTTTTGGTACAGAGCTGGTCAGTCCATTGTATTTTTATTTTCTCTCTTCAATGTTATTTATATACCCCGATATTAAGTTTCTGTCGTTCGTAAATGTGATTCTTCAGATATTGACTCTCCTTGGTGTATATGCATTAGCCCGTATTCTTTTTGGAAAGAGAACGGGTTTAATAGCGCTTATGTTATTTACTTTTGCCAACGGCGTCGTCTTTCAATCTCATATGATCTGGCAACCATATGTTATGCAGCCATTTGCCATTCTTTCATATTTACTCCTAGTCCTGGGGTATAAGAGAAAAAACAAAAATCTTGTAGGGTGGAGCATTGTGGCCTTCTTCGTGTCAATGGCTTTTCATTATTCGATGATGGTCATAGCGCCTGTCTATTTTATGCTCGTAGTCCTAACTCTTCGCTCCATGTCGGTTCGGATTAAGGATTATATTTACTCTGGAATAATTGCGTTTTCCACCGTAGTGGCTCTTTACCTACCATCGATTATTTTTATGCTGAGTCAGGAGAATAAAACTCTTTTTTCGACTTTTTCTGAAATATCAAACTTCTTAGAGAAATCTCTTATTAACATTGGCTTAAACACGATAGATTGGACATATACGCTCTTCAATTTCTTTCTCGATGCTAAATATGGTGCGCTCAATCCAGCCTCATCCGCCGCGCCCCTGGTACACATGGCGCTTCTAGTTACTCTCCTGGGCGCTACGGCGTACTTTGTGAAGGCAAAAAGGGGAGCGGGATATTCTTACATGAAGATATTGGGCATCTCTATGGCGGCGTTTCTCCTGTCAGCCGCTTTTATTAGTAGCAAGCTTCCTTTTTACGATTGGTATTTGACGCCTATTATAGGCCTTTTCGCCATTTTTATAGCGGAGATTGTAAGCAGAATAGACGGACGTAATATGTTTTTCGCTCTAGCGCGGGTCGGCGTGACTACGAGTTTGGTTTATCTAGTTTGGGTTTCTGGAAATATCTGGATAATTGATCTAAAAAATGTTTCCCTAACAAATTTTATTACAAGAGCGTCTACTATGTTCATACCCGAGGATGGAGTTAAAAATGTAGATCCTATGGTGAGAGCTGTGGCAGCTGAGGTACGTACTCTTGCGGAAGAAAAGGATGATTTATATTTCTTTGATTTTAGAATGTATTGGGGTTTTCATGAATTCCAGGAATATGGGACAGGAATCTTCTGGGTTCCATTGGAAAATGAATTTAACACTAAATTAGTCAAAATCAGCGGAACTGCTGAGGCTGGTTATTCACCCATAGCAGAAAATCCCCAATATATCTTTATGGTGTGCAGTTATGGTTGGAAAAATTGGAATGAAGATGAATGTCTCAATCTTTTCTCAGAAAAATACCCAGAGTATTCTATTGAGAAAACAGTATATTTTTATGAAGATGAAGAGCGTCCTTTTTTGAATCGTTCAGTCTATCTGGCTCGGCGCAAATCGGCGGAGTAATTACAAATTAGTCGAGGCGGAGCCATAACGGATTTATTGGTGGATTCTCCTTCCATTTCTCCACATAGGCAAAAGGAAGGTTCTCTGTATACTGGAGAAGATATGAAGGGGGAATTTACTTTGATCTTGGGGCCGATGGCAAGCGGTAAGTCCATCGCTTTGATCGCGGAGCTTGATCGGTACGAACATGCGCACAAGAAGGTGCTCACCGTTCATTCTACTGCCAATGTGCGGGAAGATGATGTTGAATCGAGAATCGGCTTGTCTCGCAAGGCGCTGAAGGTAGAGAAGTTAAGCGATCTAACCAAACAACTGGATATAAAAGAGATAGACGTTGTAGGCATAGATGAGATGCTTATGTTCGATCCGGAAGACAGTTTTAATACCATTAAAGATTGGCTTCATTCCGGAAAGGTGGTCGTGGCTTCGTCGTTGGATATGCTGGGAAACGGTTCTATGTCGAAGACGGTCAAACGCTTATTGGAACTGGTGCCGGATGTTCGTTACGAAAAAGCGGTCTGCGAAGAGTGCGATGCCATTGATGCTCGTTTTACCAAAGTTTCAAAGAGTAACGGAGAGTTTGTGGAGAGAAGCACTCTGCCAGACGTTATTCCTCAGGACGGGACCTATCTGTACAAACCGGTTTGTCGGGAGTGTTTTTATAAATAGGGGAGAGATTTGGTATAATCAAACGATGTTTACATCAATTCTCATAGCCGGTTTCGCCGGAGGGGTAGTGAGGGGGTTGGTCGGTTTCATTAAACACCAATTTGCCTATAAACAAACTAAATTTGATTTACCGTACTTTATAACCATGGTTTTTATCTCCGGCACAGTCGGGCTTATGGCAACTGCGGCTGCTAAGGGATTGGGTATCACTATCCTCGGCAACGATTTCGGTCCAGCGTTGGCATTCGTGGCTGGATACGCGGGAGGGGACTTCCTAGAGAATCTGTATAAAATAATCTTTAAAACGGATACCTTCTTTGGGTTTGGGGATAAATAGAATTTATGCCTAAGAGTAAAAAATTTGGTCTCGCTAGAGCCCTGATTGTTGAGTTTCTTAAAAAATATAAAAAGACAATGTTCGCTTTGTCTTTTATGGGCATCTTGCTGGCGATTACCGACGCTTCAATTCCTTTTATCGTGGGAGGATTTTTGGATTCCGTAATTGATACTTCAAAGACACTGTCTATTTTGGGTAGAACCGCTCCTTTGTGGATGTGGTTTATAGGAACATTTGTGATTGTTCAATCCATAGCTAGTCTTGTCGGTTGGGTTTATGAAAAGAAAAGCAGAATGGTCGGAACCGTAATCGAAGCAGACGCAATGCTGAGAGCCACCAGCAAGTTAATGCGCATGCCCATGTCATTTCACAGCGACCAAAATACTGGTTCAGTGTGGGATAGAATGATACGTTCTAGCACCGCCTCATCGGTTGTAATCGAAAAAGTTATCTTAAGAATATCCCCTCAGATTCTAAGTGTCATAGTGGGAGTATTCGTAGCAATCAATATAAATGTGGTGCTTACTTTAATTGTCTTAGGAGGCATTACGTTGTATGTCATAACTTTAGTCAATATCGTTCCGCCCTTAGTTAAAATTCAAAAATCGAGCCATAGGTTATGGAGTAAAGCCTTTAATAGTGCTTTTAAGACTTTTGCTAACGTAGCGACGATCAAACAGTTTACAGCCGAAGAATATGAAGATAAGAGGGTTTTTAAGAGGTATCATGGGATGGCCGTTCCCGGATGGAACAAGGTGGAAAAAGTTTGGAGCGATATCGCCTTTTATCAAAGAGTAGTAGTAGTTCTTACCCAAATAGCGGTGTTTGCGGTATCCGTCTATTTTATAACCAAAGGAGAACTCAGTATTGGAGGGCTAGTGGCGTTCAATGGATACACAGCCATGGTTTTCGGTCCTTTTGCGGCTCTTGGATATAACTGGGAAGCCATCCAAAACGGATTGGTAGCCATTGAAAGAGCCGAAAAACTTCTAGAAAAACCAATAGAAAACTATAAACCAGAAGGAGGAATCGATTTGAAACAGATTAAAGGGAATATTGCATTCAAAGATGTAAATTTTGGGTACAGAAAGAAAGACAGAAATGTATTTAGGGATTTAAACTTCGAGATTAAACAAGGCGAAGTAGTAGCGTTAGTGGGAGAATCTGGTGTCGGGAAAACGACAATCGCGAATTTAATAGGTGGTTACTATCTTCCGAGTAAAGGAAAGATTTTTATAGATGGGGTAGACATAATAAAGATCAATTTGAAATCCTTAAGGGAAACGATGGCCGTTGTGCCTCAGGAGGTAACGCTTTTCAACGATACGATAGAAAACAACATCAAATACGGCAGCTTTAACGCAAGTCGGGTTGAGGTGAGACGGGCTGCCAGGGAAGCACATGCGGAGGACTTCATTTTGAAATTCCCCAAGAAGTACCAACAATTAGTGGGAGAGCGGGGGGTGAAGTTATCTGTTGGTCAAAAACAAAGAGTAGCCATTGCGAGAGCGATACTTCGCAATCCCAAAATCCTTATTCTAGATGAGCCTACTAGTGCCCTGGACGTGTTTACGGAAAAACAAATCACCGGATCTTTAGAAAAACTAATGAAAGGGAGAACAACCATCATTATCGCCCATCGTCTCTCTACGGTACGCAAAGCAGACAGAATCCTTGTTTTTGACAAGGGAAGATTAGTAGAGCAGGGAACCCACAAAAACTTGATTGCTAAAAAGGGAGGTCTTTACCAAAAACTCTACGAACTTCATATCGGGCTTGCTTAATGGATAGACTCAAAACATTTATCGGAAGTAATCGTTTTCACGTCTTCCTCGCGTGTCTTGTATTGATTCTCTCAGTTATTTTGCGATTTTATGAGTTCGCGAAGCCGCTAGATACGCAAGAGTGGTTACAGATCAGCTGGGAGGACAGTGGTCGGGACTACATAGTCGCAAATCACATCGTTACTTACGGAGAATTTCCTATGAACGGACCAGCCGGGCATTTGGGGTCTACATGGGTAAGCCCGCTGTATTTCTATTTTATATCGACACCGTTACTTATATACAACGACATTAGATTTCTTCATTTCTTTAACGTATTCCTTCAAATAGGAGCTCTCTTTGGTGTATACACACTCGCCAGAACTCTCTTTGGAAAGGGGGCAGGTCTGATTGCCCTAACTCTCTTTGGGTTGTCTAGCGGACTTATTTGGCAATCATCCTTTATTTGGCAACCCCACGCCATGCACCCCTTTATAATACTTTCGTACCTACTTTTGGCCTTAGGGTACAAGAGGAAGAGTAAATCCCTACTGATATGGAGTACGGTAGTCTTCTGGGTGTCGATGACTTTTCACTACTCAGTTTTGGCTATGGTGCCAGCCTATTTAATCCTTGTGATCCTGGCTTTCCGCAGTATGCAGGCCAAAACGAAAGACTATATTCTACTCGGAATAACCTCTCTAGTGACCCTGGTATTGTTATATGCTCCTACTGTTGTTTTTGTGAGTAATACGACTAGTGCCAGTAAAGAGTTCAGTTTTATGTTATTGAATGCAACCGCGACAGAGAAATCTATCTCTGTGATTGCAGACAACTTGACCGATAGAGTACTGACACTTTTTGATTTCTTTTTGGATAATGACGAGACTTCCCTGCGTTCCGTTTTCCCGAGACGTTTAATATATACAGGAATGGTAATTGTATCCACAGCTATTATGGTTTATTTCCTTAAAAGGAAAAAAGACGAAAAGTACTATTTTATGCTTGTGACAATATTCGCTGTCTGCTCCTTTTTGTTAATTGCAGCAATAAGGGGGTTCCCTTATGGAAGTTTTGATGTGCGACACTTAACCCCCATTATGAGCCTTTCGATTATCATCCTATCGGAACTTGTCTATAGAAT
>CAYIAN010000028.1:0-6574 GCA_964361435.1 uncultured Candidatus Saccharibacteria bacterium | reverse complement strand
GAAATTTTAATAAATAACATCTATAAAGTATGGCTTCTCAGGGACTTCAATATGCGCAGAATGTAAGAGAACAATTTCCTGGTTCTGACAGGAAGGTTGGCTGGCCTAAAAAGTTTCTCACTTTTAGTTTTGCTGTTTTCGCATCCGTATTAACAGTGTATCTCGGTCTGGCCTTTGGGTATGAAGCCTTTCTAAAAAGTTCTATCAACAAAGTTGATGGGGAGTTGGGGAGTTTGAGCTCCCAGATTACCGATCAGCAGAAGAAGGATCTCATCACCTTGCATTCACAAATGGCGAACATTAGAGACCTTCTTAAAAATCACACCCTAACTTCCCAGGTTTTTACCCTTTTTGAAGCCATTACTAGTCAGAAAGTTAAATATGTCGCTTTTAATTTGTCTATTCCAGAGAGAGAGATGTCTATTGAGGGATTTGCTGCAACATACGAAGATCTTATATCCCAACTGGTTTTACTTGAGCAGAGTCCTCAAATTGAGAAATTTAGCTTGGAAGAATCTGAAATTCAAAAGGACGTTGTGAGATTCAAAGTGAAAGTGATCTTAGCTAAAAATATTTTGCAACCTGAAACACCATGAAACCGGCAGCCCAAAGATTAATAGGAATTCTCTCGAGCCTGATGCTGATTGTAGGGTCCCTCTTTGTGTACTCTTCGCTTTTGATACCCAAATATAATGACATTCAAAATTTAAAGGGAGAAAGAAAAGCTTTGACTGGATTACTTGACGAGGAGCAGACGGCGGTGGACGCGGTGCAGAGGCTGATCGGACAATATAAGAGCGTGGCTGATTTAAGAGGGGTATTGTCGGTAATTTTGCCGGAGAAGGAAGAGGTGGCTTCAATAATTAATCAATTCCAGGGTATTGCCTCAAGTAACGGTATTTTAATGAACTCCCTATCCATCAGACCTCTCGCTATCCAACCAACGGAGCTTGAAAAAAGCGTGCGGCCGGTTGGTGCGTTAAGAGTAAGCATGGATTTAATGGGCGACTACGAATCACTCAAAGAATATTTGAAAGCCCTTGAGACTAATTTCAGAATTATGGATGTTCAATCAATCCAGGTTGAAAATGCCGGATTTACCCCTGGGCCGTACGAGTATCAAATAGAGGTCGACGTATATCATCAACTATAAAATGGCATTCGCTTTCAAAGAAGAATCTAATAAAAGTTTTTTCACTATCACAATGGTGATTTTGGTGGTCGTCGCTGTGGCGGGTGGAATATATATGCTTTTCTTTGCCAAAACCCCCTTGATAGAAGTAGTGGCTCCCCCGGAGGTAGGGAGCATCTCGGAACTTTCCAAGGTGGATTTTAGCGCCAGCGACTTTTCGCAAAGCACTGTTTTCTCATCCCTTAAACGCCACGTGTCGGAGGCTGAGGCGGGTCCCGCAGGGAGGACTAACCCCTTTTCGCCGTTTTAGTTAATTAGAGCGCATGGACGGAAACACCCTAATTAACAGCCTGATAGCTAAGTCTTTAATGTCCCTTGAGGACGGTCAGAAATTACTTACTGAATCCGCCTCGCTTGGAAAATCGGTAGAAGACATAATTTTAGAAAGACGTTTGGTTGATGAGGTAAGTTTTGTTAAAACCAAGGCGGAGGTAATAGGGGTACCGTATAACCAGGTGGATTTAAAAACTATTACGGAAGACGTATTAAAGCTGATTCCGGAAAATACCGCCAAAGCTTATAGGGCAGTGCCGTTGAGATTAGACGGGGGAATGCTGGTTGTGGGTATGGACAATCCCCAAGACCCCAAAGCGCAGGACGCCTTGCGTTTTATAGCGCAGCAGAGTCAGGTGAGTCTCGGCGTATACCTAATATCAAGATCGGACCTAGAGAGAGTCCTGCTTAAATACACTCCCTATGAATCTGAAGTCGATAAAGCTATTAAATCCTTATCCGATGAAGATACTGCCAGGTCCGGAGAAATTAGGAGAGCTTCCATTGATTCGGGGATAGATGTGCAGGAAGAAGCACCCATCATCAAAATAGTTTCCTCTACCCTGCGTTCCGCCGTGGATCAGGGAGCGTCTGACATCCACATAGAACCCCAGAGGGATCGTATGAGAGTACGCTTTAGAATAGACGGCGATTTAAAAGAAGTTTCTAGTTTTCCTTTAAAAATCCACGATGCTATCCTGGCGCGGGTCAAAGTACTCACCAATTTAAAAATAGATGAGACTCGTGTTCCCCAAGACGGACGTTTTAGGGATACCATATCCGGGAAGGATATAGATTTTCGCGTGGCCACTTTTCCCACCCCCTCGGGAGAGAAAGTAGCCATCAGAATTCTTGATCCAACTGTTGGTTTGAAGAATGTAGAGGATCTCGGTTTGATAGGCAACAATGCCAAGCGCGTTAAGCAGGCTATTGATAAGCCCTATGGAATGATTCTCGTAACCGGCCCAACTGGTTCCGGAAAGACGACTACTTTATATGCCTTACTCAAAATCCTCAACACCGGAATCTCAAATATAGTAAGTTTGGAAGATCCGGTTGAATATTTTATTGACGGAGTGAACCAATCCCAGGTCAAACCGGAAATCGGATACACTTTCGCCTCAGGACTGAGACAGATTCTTCGCCAAGATCCAGATGTCATTATGGTCGGAGAGATTCGCGATAGTGAGACAGCAGAGCTTGCGGTGCACGCAGCCCTCACTGGCCATATAGTGCTTTCTACATTGCACACCAATGACGCGGCCGGAGCAATTCCTAGATTGATGGATATGGGCGTGGATCCGTTTTTGATCCCCGCGGCTTTGAATGTTGTCGTGGCCCAAAGGTTGGTGCGCAGATTAAGCCCTGAGTGCAAGGAGGCAGTGGAAGCTCCAGCAGAAGTGCAGCAGATAATTGAAACGGAATTTTCTAAGCTCCCTGAGGATTTGAAGGCAGCAGTTTCGAAGTATCAAAAACCATACAAGATTTTTAGACCATCTAAGGATTGCAAAGAAAAAAGCTTCAAAGGGAGAATTGCTCTCTTTGAAACCCTAGAAATGACGAGGGAACTTGAAGGAATCATTAACAGTGATCCTTCTGAGGGGAAAATTGTGGATGAAGCACACAGACAAGGTTTGGTTACCATGCGCCAGGACGGGATTATGAAAGCCCTGGATGGGGTAGTCGGTATGGAGGATGTCCTTAGGGAAACATCAGCAAGTGAATAAATGTAAAGGGAAATAATGTTAGAATATTAGAGATGGATTATATTCAAAGATTAAAAGCCCTCATGTTAGCCGCTGCCAAGCAGGGTGTTTCTGATTTGCACCTTGCCGTGGGAAGGCGACCTATATTGAGGATAGACGGAAAACTTATCGATATGTCTCAAGAGCCAATACTGACTCCAGAAGACACTCAAGGATTAGTAATGGCTCTACTTACCGACAAACAAAAAGAACAATTTATTGCAAAGGGAGACTTGGATCTTTCGTATAATTTTGAAGACAAGGCACGGTTTAGGGTAAACGTCTTTTTCCAAAAAGGCTTTATGGCCGCAGCGCTACGCCTGATCCCATCTGAGATCAAAACTATTGAGGATTTGGCATTGCCCAGCATCTTGCACGAGTTTGCAAGACTCAATCAGGGATTTTTTCTAGTGACTGGCCCGGCGGGACAAGGAAAGTCAACAACTCTGGCAGCCCTACTCGATGAAATTAATCACACACGTATGGATCACATCATTACCGTGGAAGATCCAATCGAATACCTTTTTGTTCAAGATCGAGCCATTATTTCCCAGAGAGAAGTGGGGGCAGACACACCGGCCTTCAAAGACGGCTTGAAATCAATTTTGAGGCAAGACCCCGATGTCATTATGATTGGAGAGATGAGGGATATAGAGTCAATCGCGACCGCCATGACTGCGGCGGAGACGGGGCACTTGGTCTTTTCCACCCTACACACCAACTCGGCGGCTCAGACAATTGATCGTATTATTGATTCTTTCCCAGCCTCTCAACAGGGACAGGTTACCTCTCAATTGGCCGCTACGCTGGTTGGAATACTTTCCCAAAGATTGGTGCCGAGGGTGGATGGGGGAAGAGTGCCTGCGGTTGAGATTATGTTTGTGAACTCCGCCATCAGAAATCTCATTAGGGAAAATAAGGCTTATCAGATTGATTTGGTTATTGAGACGAGTTTACAGCAAGGCATGGTTACCCTAAACCGATCCCTAGCAGAGCTCATTCAAAAAAAGGAGGTGCGCATGGAGGACGCAGAGCTTTACTCTCTAAACCCCTCTGAATTACGCATCTTGCTTGAGAAGATGTAAGAGCAATGAAGTTCAAATATAAAGCAAGAACTAAGACAGGAGAATTGCAGGTTGGCTTTGTGGAAGGAGTCAATCAGAGCGTTGCTACGGCTACCCTACAAGGCCACAGTCTTTTTGTGCTTAGCATGGAAGAGGCTGAAGGCAAGAAATGGTACGACAGATTTATCGGATATCTCGAGCAGGTAAAGCCTAAAGACATGATGATTTTCAGCAGGCAGTTTGCAACTATGCTTGGAGCAAAAGTTGCCCTCAATGATTCTTTAAAAACTATCCAAGCTCAAACCACCAATCCCACTTTGAGAGATATTGTAGGAGAGGTATCGAGGGATGTGGATGGAGGTTTATCCTTGTCTCAAGCTATGGGGCGACACCCCCAAGCTTTTTCGGGGTTTTATGTGAATATGATTCGTTCGGCGGAGGTGACTGGGAGGGTGGAAGAAGCTACCGGGTATCTTGCAGAGCATATAGAAAAACAGGCCGTCTTAATTTCAAAAGTGAAGGGAGCTTTGATTTATCCAGTAGTGATGGTGGTCCTATTTCTGGTTGTTGGGGGTATTATCGCAACCGTAGTTTTGCCCCAAATTGGACCTATCTTTGATGAGGCAGGGGTGGACGTTCCCTTTTTCACAAAAATCATGATTCAAAGCGGAGAGTTTCTATCTTCCTGGTGGTGGATGGTGGTTTTGGGGTTTGCTTTCGTGGTTTTCGTCATCTACGACTATTTCAAAACAGAAGAGGGCAGGGTTGTTATAGACGAATTAGTATTGAGGACACCGGGGTTTTCCAAATTATTGAAACAGCTTCACGTAGCGAGATTTGCAGAATCTTTGTCGGTACTTTTAAGGGGGGCTATCCCCATAGCGCAGGCAGTTGAAATCGCCGGAGATGCCATTGGTTCACCAGCCTACGGGGACATTTTAAACAGCGCTGCGGATGATATCCGGAAGGGAGAACTTCTTTCTCAATCTTTGGCTAAACACCAAGAATTCTTTCCTCCTTTCGTGAGTCAGATGATTGCGGTTGGAGAAAAGACCGGACGTTTGGAAGAATTAATGGGCAGAGTGGGCGACTTTTACACAAGGGAAGTAGACACTATGGTTGGCAACCTGGTGGAGCTGGTACAGCCAATATTAATGGTTGTTATTGGGGTTATGGTAGGGGGGCTTTTCGCCTCTATTTTGGTTCCGATATACAATTTGGTACAGAGTTTCTGATATAATGAATCATATGCAGAGAAAATCTATTCAGGGATTTACCCTAATCGAGATGCTGATCGTGATAGCGGTCATCTCTATTTTGGCCGGTATCGTACTTGTGGGAATTACTGGTTTTCAAGAAACTGCTAGGGATACAAAAAGAATTGGAGATTTAAGGGGAGTACAGAATAGCTTGGAACTTTTCTATACTCGTTGTGGTTTTTATCCACAGACCACGGGGGTACCCAGCACGCCCTGTTCAGGGGGAACTAACATTACCACTTGGCTTCACCTAGCTACTGCCATGGAGACAGTAGGTGTGATTAGCGATGAATCTAAATTGCCCGGGGATCCTACGGTATCAAGCGGCCACGACCAGTATGCTTACGAATCTCCAGATGGGTTCAAATATATTTTAAGGGCTACTTTAGAAAATCCCAGTAGCGCGTTAGAGGATACTGGGGTGGAAATAGATGATCCTGATGCTGAATTTAATCTGTCGTGCGCCGATGTTAATAACTACTACTGCATAGGCAGTAGCTAAAATTGGTACTTATGCCGGAGGTGGCAGTAAACATATTACTTCTCGTATTCGGAGCTGCCATGGGCAGTTTTGTTGGTGTTCTCGGGTCTAGGTATTCAGCAAAGAATGGGTTCAGAAATGCCCTTAAGGGACGCTCTAGGTGCCAACACGGGGGACACGAACTTAGGTGGGTTGATTTAATCCCGGTTTTTAGCTTTCTTTTTCTAAGGGGAAAGTGTCGCACTTGCAAGAAGCCTATCTCTGGGAAATACCCGTTAATTGAAATACTCGCCGCCTTGGTAGCGCTTTTTGTGCCACTACAGATTGGTTTTGGAGTTCCCGCACTTTTCTGGGTGGTCTGTCTTTGGATTTTGCTTCTCATATCCATTATCGATTTGCGTTTGAAAATTATTCCCAACAGCTTGGTTACTCTGGTAGCCGCTTTGGGTGCGGGCTTAATGGTCTTCAAATACTTTGGTGGGCTTTTCGATAAGTTGATAGGGTTTGAAGGAATAAGTTCCATAGGGATGTACTATCTTGCTTTCCGCGCAGGGGACAGT
>CAYIAN010000027.1:0-6678 GCA_964361435.1 uncultured Candidatus Saccharibacteria bacterium | reverse complement strand
GCTCCGGGGGTCGGATTCGAACCGACAACCAACACGTTAACAGCGTGCTGCTCTACCGTTGAGCTACCCCGGAATATCCGTAGTAAATTAGCAGATTTTAATTATTCCGTAAATGCGCTGCCTCTAACCTTTTCCACGACTTTGCAATCTCCTCGTAAACTGCGCGATTTTTCCTGTATAAATACTCCATCACCTTGCCTCTAATTTCCCCCTCAGACTTGTCCCAGAGACCTTTGCTAAAAGCAAACTGTTTAATTCTTCCAATTGCCCCTTGCACATCTTCCTCTTTCTCAACCATTAACTCTACCTCGGCTACCTCATGACCAAAGTCTGCGCTATCTATATCTATATTAAAATCTCCCTCTTTATATTTCTTTCGTAGGGTTTTAATGGAAACTATGGGTTTATAACCAGCCCTCTCAACCATCCACTCAAAATCACCCTCTCCCAAACCCAGCTCTTCCCGTATCTCACCCTTGTTTGTTAGTTCCCTATAGTGAGTAGTGGGTGCGTCAATCACTAGTGCTGTGGACACTTTAAGCTCGAACTGACCATTGCGTCTACGCAAGTATCTATCTTGCTTCATTAACGCAAAGTCTGGCGTATCGTAATAGACATCATCTAACTCAACCTCGCCCACAAACCGGCTCCCTTTCACTAGCCCTTGAATTTCTTCTTCGCTTAAAACAAATTTCTTCTCAACCTCAATCATAAAAACAGTCTATCCTCTTCAATAATAAAGAGCGAGCCCCGTGGCTCGCTCTCTACTCCATGGACGTCACCTATCGACGTCTCTTGGCCGTGCGCCTCTTAGCTGTACGCTTCACAGTACGCTTTGCAGTACGCTTTACTGCGCGCCTCCTCTTAGCGGGAGCTTTCCTACGAGCAGGCCTTCTGCGTGCAGGAGCTTTACGTGCGGCTTTCTTGCGCGTTGCCTTTCTCTTTGCAGGCATGTATTTAAATTTAACCTACAACTGATACGAAGTGGCGACCACTCACATTCGTCAGTCTTAACTTAATTGTACGAAAAAAGAAACATAAAAGTATATGTGCATAACTTACAAAATTAATTTTAAAGATTTTTTAGATCCAAAATTCTTCCTAAACTTTCGATTTGCGTTTTTACATACGTTGGAATGCCCACTACGCAACCCGAATCCATAATGGCTATTCCTCCGGAATTTCCTTGATCGATCTTCGCCGAAGTTTTTACATAACGTTCGCCGGAACGAAATTCAAAACCGGATACAATGCCATCGGTAACGGTCAAACTTTCCCCTCCAATCCCGGGATATCCCAAAACAGAGATGTGATCTCCAATACTGACAGTATTGCAAATGGGAGTTGTGGAATTTTTCAGGGCATACAGAGAAAGATTTGAAAGCAACCCTGCTCTCTTATTGTCATCGACTTCCAGAGGCTTCACGTACGCCAGATCAACTCCCTCACGGAATAGAGTGTGCCCCTTGCTCTTGTACACAATGTAATCTTCCGAATTATCCGGATCCGGATAAACCGCAATCACGCACTGCGAAAAATCATCTTCGTCTGTCTCGACAACATGTAAATTGGTTTGGATGTAATAACGACTCCCGTCTCCGAAAACGTCACCCTCAAAAAGTACCCCCGATCCTTGCTGGAGTTTTTCAGTTTGGGTATTTTCTACGCAAACAAGCCTCACCACCGAAGGAGCATACTGATTGATTATGGTCCCGGCCGAAGCGGCCTGAGAAACAATCCCTGGGCTTGGCAAGCTATCCAAGGCCTTTTGCAGCAGCTCCTCATTCTCTTTTGCCTTCTCCAACTCTTCTTCTTGCAAAGTAATGGTTTCCTGTTGAGAAAGTATGGTTCCTTCATTCTCTCCGCTAAGGCGCGCAATTTGTTCTTTGGCCGTATCCAGCTCTTTCCTGGTTTCTGAATACAAGCCATAGCTTGAAAGGGCTATCACCACCAAAAGGGCAAACCACAGAGTGTGTCTGTTATCTTCCATATATGCTTCATATATTAACCTAACTCCCTACCGTGGTAAAATAATGGAGAAAGGTCGAAACAACATTTTCTCAAACAAAATGAAGTTACACTCTTTGAGTTTTCTCTTTTTGATCATCGGTGGTCTCAACTGGCTTGCAGTAGGGCTTATCGGATGGGACATCAGCGTGTTTTTGGGAGGCATGGACTCCACAATCTCGAGACTAGTATACACTCTGGTGGGACTCGCGGCTATATACGAGTTAGTTTCTCACAAAAGTCTGTGCAAGAATTGCTCAATGGATTCAAAGGGAGGAAAATAGTTCCCTTTCGTATTCAAATAAAAGTCGCTCTTCCCAAAGCGATTTTTGTATAAAAAGTATTAACCAATAGGGGCGCTTGTCTATCCGCAACGGCTAAACCCACAACTCTTGCACTCAATGCACCCCTCGGACATGACTATCTGCCCACCACACTCCGGACACTCTGGCATATAGCCGTAGTCCGCTACGTCCCTCTCTGTGGATTGTGTATTATTCTGAACCATTGCCTGCGCCTCATCTTCAACTGTGGCCATCACTACTTCTCCTTCAAAATCTATTCCTTCTCCGCCATTAATGTGCTCTTCCAATATCTTAGCTATTGCATCCGGCAGAGAAAGAATGGTTCCTTTGGCGGTCATCGTTACCATTGGTCCTCTTATTCCCTTCAAGTGGTCTACTATATATCTTGCATTGATATTAGATCGAAGCGCCAAGGAAATAAGCCTGCAGATAGCCTCCGTGTGTTCCTGGAAATATCCTCCGCTTTTCCCTAGGGTGGCAAAAACCTCAAACGGTTTACCTCTCTCATCTGAGTTAATTGTAATGAAAAGCTTCCCGTACCCAGTACGCACTCTATATGTTCTACCGCTTAAAACCTCTGGGCGCTCGCGTTCTTGTAGGGTCATATCTACACTTCTTGCTACTTCCAAGACCACCTCTTCTCTTTCTACTACCCTTGTCTTTACCTCATTAGGATCTTCCGTAGTTTTGGTAATCTCGTTTTCATTCTTTCCTATATTCAATATCTGAATATTGCGACTACCATCCCGATAGACTGTGCAACTTTTGCATTTTATTTTCCAAGCATCAATATATGATTGCTTGACATCCTCCAGCGTGGCTTCATTGGGAAGATTAATGGTTTTTGAAATCGAATTATCCACATTCCTCTGGAAAGCCGACTGCATCGCAATGTGATCTGGACCAGAAATATCCATGGCCACTACGAACGTATCCCTTAAATCCTGGGGGAGCTCCGCCATATGTTGAACCGTACCCTTCGCCACTACTTCCTCTCTAATAGCTTCTTTCTCCTCTTTGGAAAATCCCTTTTTGTCTAACGCCAACTCGAAGTATCTATTTAAATATGGATAAAACTCTCCGTCTTTGTCCTGTTTAATAAACGCCAGTGCAAAATTTGGCTCTAGCCCGGATGAACAATCAAACATCATCGCAATCGAGCCGGTTGGAGCAACCGTCGTCAAAGCGGCGTTACGCATCTTTATCTTCTTTTTGCCTTTGGCAAAGACTGATTTCTTCCAGTTTGGAAATTCTCCCTTTTCCTTAGCAAAATCACGCGAAGCCTTATGCGCCTCCTCTTGAATAATACCCATAGCTCTCTCCGCCATCGCATATCCCTCTTTGGAGTTGTATCTAATGCCCAGTTGGTACAAAAGATCGGCAAATCCCATGATTCCCAGGCCAATACGGCGATTTTTCACAGCCATCTCGCTAACTTGAGGCACCGGGAAATCAAACTTATCAATAACGTTATCCAGCATGCGCACTGCAATGCGTGTCGCCTCTTTTAGTCTTTTCTCGTCTAACTTATTATCTTTCACGAAAGCGGCCAGATTCAAAGAGCCTAGGTTACAATTGTCGTAAGCGTGCAAGAACTGTTCTCCGCAGGGATTTGATGTGTAGATATTCCCCAAGTCAGGGAGAGGATTTTTGCGGTTCACTTCATCAATAAATACCACTCCGGGTTCACCGTTAGTCCAAGCGTAGCGAGCAATCTCATCGAATATCTGGCCTACGGTAATATCTAGCGGTTCTACTCCCTTCACGCTTCCGTTGGGGTTTCGTAATACCTTGTGAGGCCTCATCTTTTTCCCCTTCCATACGCAGTACCACTGCTTGTCTGGGTGCTCAAGAACCTGCTTCATAAAACGATCAGTAAGCTTCACTGAAATATTAAAGTTGCGAATATCTCCTTCCCTGACTTTGGAGATAAGAAAATCGTGGAAGTCTGGGTGCTCCACGCTAATCATTGCCATATTCGCGCCGTGTCTTCCTTGTTGTTTGATAGTGCCAAAAGCGGTGTCGTAAACCTTGAGAAACGATACCGGACCGGATGAAACTCCTTTTGATGTTTTAGTCGGAGAAAAAGTAGGACGCAGTTCATCGAGCGCAAATCCCAAACCGGATCCGGCCTGTTGCAACAAAGCGGCATCTTTCAAAGTTTGGAAAATACTTTCCATTGAATCTTTGATGGGCAATACGATGCAGTTAGCAACCACTTTGGTACCTGCTCCAGAGTTGGTAACAGTTCTTCCTGCGGGAGTGAACTCTTTGCTTATCATCACCTGCAAGAAATCTTTTTCAATTTTTTTAATCTCACTCGCTTTCTTTCCGTAGTTTGCCTCAACCGCAGCCAGATCTCTCGATACGCGTTCGAGCATATCCGCTGGAGTTTCCTTTTTTCCCTTTGCGTCTTCCCAAAGATAACGCTTGTTCATCATCTTCAACGCGTTGTCTGAATATGATTTGTTAATTTTGTCTTTGAGTTGCTTGTTCATGTCTTTGGGGAAATTGTCTTTGATCGTAAACTCATTTTACTCACCCTACTCTCTTTCTCAAAATACTCCAACTGTGGATAAGAAAGGTGACTCCGTAGCGGAGTCACCTTTTTCTTCAAAATTTTCTCCTTAGCGCCTCTTCCTGCGCCTTAAAAACGCTGGAATTTCCCAAATATCCTCTTTATCCGTCTCTTTAGCCACCTCTTCTTGTCTTTTGCCTATCCTGCGGGGCTTCTCTACTATCTCCTCACCCATCTCTCCATCCTTTTTCTCTTCTTCTCCTTCCGTTTCCGCTCCTTTTTCCTCCAGAGGTTCGTCGCTTCCCATACTAAAGAGCCCAAAACGATCCGGATCTCTTAATTGGTGCGAGCTATTGAACCCCGTGGCAATCAGAATAATTTTGATTGTTCCCTTAGGAAGTCTTCTGTCGTGGTACGCTCCAAAAATTATCTTCGCTGCGGAATCAACATTTTCTGTGATAATCTGCGCCGCTTCATTTATTTCAGACATTTTAAGATCTCTGCCACCGGATACTGAAAAAAGTACTCCCCTCGCTCCATCTATAGAGCTATCAAGCAAGGGTGAGTTGATTGCTTCATCCACCGCCTTTGCCGCCCTGTCTTTCCCCTTGGATACTCCGACGCCCACTACGGCTGTACCCGCATCTTTCATTACGGTCGTTATGTCAGCAAAGTCTACATTCACCAAACCGGAGGCGGTAATCATGTCTGCGATTCCCCTAACTGAGTTTTTTAATATTTCATCGATTTTATCAAAAGCCTTAAATACCGGAGTGCTCGCGTCGATAATGTTGAATATTCGGTCATTGGGAATCACCAGCAGCGTATCCACCCGGTCGCGAAGTTTACTCAAACCTTCTTCTGCGATCCGCATACGTGCAGAGCCCTCAAAAGAAAAAGGTTTGGTAACTACGGCTACAGTCAAAACACCCATGTCTCTCGCAATATCCGCTATCACAGGAGTGGCTCCGGTACCAGTTCCCCCTCCCATACCAGCAGTCAAAAAGACCATGTCGGTGTCTTTGAGCACCGCCTCTATCTCCTCCCTGTTCTCCTCGGCAGATTGCTGTCCCAACTCTGGATTCATGCCCGCACCCATACCTCGGGTAATGGCCTTCCCAATATGAATCTTGCGCCTAACCTCACAGCTTTCCAAATCTTGAACATCCGTATTAACAGCCACTAGCTCTACTCCCCTAATGGGGTCCTTATTCATACGCGTGAGGGCGTTGCCCCCACCACCTCCAATGCCCAATACTTTGATCTTCACAACCGGCCTTTTGGAAGCAGCGCCCTTACGTACGCTGTGAAATATCCCTTTTGGGGCTAGCTTCCTAGAAATCTTTCTTCTCTTTACTTTCTTCACCCTCGCGGTTACTTTCTTGACGACCCTCTTTACTACTTTGGCTTTTTTGATAGGCCTCCTTTTCTTAAAGGGTTTTCTAGAAACCACCCTTTTAACCGCCGCTTTTTTAGTGGTCAGTTTTCTTTTTACTTTAGCTCTTTTCTTGGTCATGCTTAGTCTATGGACGTAAAGACTCCCAAACTTTTCTAAGGAAGCCTGGTACCGCTATGGGGCCGGTGACCCTTGCTCTCGATTTAATCCCATCGCTGTGTAGGGGCAATCCCAAGGCGCAAGTGTATTCGGGGGACTCGATCAACTCTCTGGTAGCTGCATCTTTGGAAACAAAAAGGGCTCCGTTGGCCGCCCCTATCTGAGTAGCCATCCTTAACTCCCTTTGTACCAAATCTGCCACCCCAGGCATCTTCGCCCCTCCCCCGACTACCACGCCCCCTCCTGGCAGACTCCGTTCGTTGGCGGTTGATTTTAGTTGATGGTTGACCACT
>CAYIAN010000026.1:0-6753 GCA_964361435.1 uncultured Candidatus Saccharibacteria bacterium | reverse complement strand
ACGAGGTTAATGTTGGGTGGACGTTTCCGCTTGGGTTATTGGGTTACTCCCAAGAGTAGGTAGACAAAAGTTAAAGGTTATTTGGTATAATAAAAGGGTGAATAATATTAATATCCCAGAACTCTTCAAAAAGCTTGACAAGCAACTTGTCTGGAGCATTGCGGTTGGCGCACTTGTTCTTGGAGTAGCGGTTTTCCTTTATCTCGGGGGGGTTTTCGAAAAGAAGATTTTCTCGGGGAGTGATATAGAAATTACTTGCGAAGATTTTGGCAGTCTACTCTCTTTGGAGCAGGAGAACTACGACCGTCGCTTAGACGAAATTTTTGCGATGAAGCAATTAACCAAGAAAGATTTAGAGATACTTCTCCCAGAAGGTTGCTATGTTGTTAATCCGCGAATTAAGGCACGTATAGTCCCTGGAAGCTGTCTCGTTCTAGAAGAACAATATTGCAACGATTATGAAGAAAGAGAATTCAATGGTTATCCAGCCCGTGCTTTCAATCTTCCACAGGGAACGCCGATCTTCGCCCCCTTTGCCGGAGCATTCTTCATAGAAGAGCCATCCTGGAGTTCGCCATTCAAGGCGGCCTATCTGGTTTTGGAGGGGTTCCCCTCTTCCGCCGTGGTTGTTGGTGATATTCAACCAAGATTGCGTTTCGGACAGGGCATGAAAGAGGGCGACTGGGTCGCTACTGTATCGAGCGACCCCGATTCCATAAATACGGATGGCGGATTTAATGTATTCATATATACCATAGATTACGCTATAGAAAACCTTTTTTAGATTTTTAGTCCGTGAAGTATAATATTGACTTTGTAGTGTATTTGTGTTATATTGTCATGGCAAGGATTCTCTTGCGCGCGACGGCTCGCTGAGAATTGAATACACCGAAACGAAAGAGGTTAAACATGCGTTACCTACGCATCCTCGTGCTGTTGGTGGCATTCGCTCTCGTCGCTGCCGCGTGCAGTGACGGGGCAACGACGACGACCACGTCGTCCACGACTACCACCGTTCCGACTACGACGATCACGTCGTCCACGACCACTACCTCGACTACCACCGTTCCGACCACGACGACTACCGAAGCAGAAGGGAAGACCTTCGCCGTCGAGCATGGGGAGATGAAGCTCGGGTTCTACACCCGGAAGCCATTTTTGAGCTTCGATATCGATGGTGTCGAGGTTGCAGTGTTTTTTCTCGAACCTGTTGGGGCCCCCTATTGGATTTACGACTTGTGGGGCCTCGAGAAGGTGCTGGTAACTGATTTCAGTGCGGGGGAGACTAGTGATGGGGAACCCATCACTCTCACCCTTGTCTGGGGTTGGCCAGAAAGCACCGTGGGCGTCCAGTGGTTCAAGGGACTGTTTCCCTCAAGGGAGGGCGATTCCGAGAACCTGTTTTTGGACGGGTACCACAAGTCGTTTGTGCTGATTCCGCCTGGTGCGCAAAACATCGAGGCGGCGGCGGCTAGCCTGCAGATAGGCTGGCCATATCCGGTGGAGGTGGTGACGGCATTTCCTCCGCCCGAGGGTTGCGACCAAAGGGAGCTGTGCGCGTTTTCGCAACAGGGGGACGAGAACAACGCCGTGATTGCCGATGCGCTTGAAGAAGGACTCATGCCCCCCGAGGGTGTTATTGGCAGGGTGTTTGGGTACGCCATGCCAATGCATTACGACGGGTAAGGAAAAAAGCATCGCGGGGTACCTCCACAGGTACCCCGCTGATGCAAGTTGATCATATGTTATAATACAGATAGTTGAGATGGGTTTTAAATACATCATCAAACGAAAATTTCTTTTAATAACTTTTATAGCAAGCGTTGGCTTGGGGTCTCTATTAATCAGCGCGAATGTTGTGAATGCGGCAGAGTGTACAGTTAGTTTTAATGAACCGGTATATATATGTAGGAGAGTAACCGACCCGGATACTAGGGACCAAATAAATATATGCACACCAACAGGAGAGTACATTCCGAGAACTAAACCTTGCGTGAATAACCCAGGTCCGGTGCCAGGAGTAATTAATACAGCGATCATAGATCCGGAGGCAGTTGGAAACACATTTTTTTACCAAGTGCCAGGCGAAACTACTCCACATCAAGTTTTCGTCCCCGCCTCCACCCCCTCCACCCCCTCCACTTCTTGTCGTCCCGGCCAGTGTTGTCAAAGTCCGCCAACTTGTGGAGGTGGATGTTCAGTTAAGGCCAACTGCGCTGGTGGGTGTTCGGGTGCTGGAGTAGGAACACCAGCTTGTAATAGATGTACCCAATCTCCGCCTACCTGTGGAAATGGATGTTCAGTTAAGGCCAACTGCGCTGGTTCATGCTCTGGGGCTGGGGTAGGAACAGACCGTTGTCCTGGAGGAGGTGAGGATCCTGGAGTAATTCCTGATCCTTGCGATGGAGTAAAACCAAGTTCTCCGAACTGGTGTGTCTGTAATCCGAGTAGCCCCATTTGTAACCCCCCTGTTCCTGGATTTTGCGGTAACCGTATCAGAGAGGGCACAGAACAGTGTGACCGTGGTGTAGCCAATGGTGTCTGCCCAGCTATTTGCAGTAATATATGTATATTCAATACGTGTGTCGCAGATGAGCCGATAGTTGAGCTTATAGTCAGTGGCAAAAAGGCAAACAGCTGCTACGACATAGATTGGGAGGTTAGTGGTGTAACCGAGGCATGTTCCCCAAGCTCTAATCCCACAAACGATACTTGGCAGAACTACGATTTCAATTCACGGATATTTGGGGGTGATGGATCTGGTACTGTGGAGGATGTGTGTCCAACTACTTCCACAACTCTTAATCTAACTTGTGGAGCAAACGCCCAAGCTTCTGTTACTCTTACCGAACCATTTATCAGAGAAAGAAATCCAGGAGAGACTCAATTCAATCTCTTTTATTTCTTAAGAGGACTTTTCCCCGGGTTCGTTAAATCCAGCTACGCTGGTCTCTAAACCCCGGGTATCCACAGTGCTCCCCAGAAGAAAAGACTCGTTTTTGCTATAATCTATAGTAGGTAGCGAGAAAAGGTCGGTTTTAATTTTGACTGAAACGCTAAGCAAATGACATTTCAGGACGTGGTTGACGTATTAGTATTATCATTCCAGCAGCTTTGGTCTGATTTCGTAGGTTTCGTTCCTACTTTCACCTCTGCTGTAGTGATTTTCATCGTCGGCCTCATAGTGGCTGCAGCGCTCGGTTCACTGATTGAGAGGATTGTAACTGCCCTTAAGGTAGACAGTCTCCTAGCAAGTGCCGGCGTAGACGTTCACTTTAGGAAAGCGGGATTGAAGCTTAACATCGGAAGGTTTTTTGGAAGACTCGTCTACTGGTTTGTGATGGTAGCCTTCTTCCTAGCAGCTTCAGATATTTTGGGCTTCTTCACTTTCTCAAGTTTCCTTCAGGCGGTATTGCTCTACATCCCACAGGTTGTGGTCGCGGTACTCATAATGTTGGCTACAGTTATCATCGCCAATTTCTTGAGGGGATTCGTGGGAGCTTCGGCAAAAAGTGGAGGACTCGAATCCGCCAACTTCTTAGGAGCTGTTACTTGGTGGGCCATAGTAACCTTCGGTGTATCGGGTGCGCTATTGCAACTTGGTATCGCCGTACCGTTAGTCCAAGCAT
Source organism: uncultured Candidatus Saccharibacteria bacterium (assembly GCA_964361435.1). GTDB lineage: Bacteria > Patescibacteriota > Minisyncoccia > UBA6257 > Colwellbacteraceae > GWA2-46-10. The sequence goes on along the minus strand of CAYIAN010000026.1, from coordinate 3,124 downwards.
TCATTACGGCAGTATTAGCTATGTTTGCCATAGCTGGTGGTATCGCCTTCGGTTTGGGAGGCAAGGAGTACGCAGCTCACTTACTAAAGAAGTTCCGAGATCAAGTAGAACACAGATAATTTCCTTGGTACCAAGGAGCCAATAACCGCCCATTCGGGCGGTTTTTGGTATATCATATATGTATAAACTTAATGAAACTCTTCCCCCAAAGACAGGCAGTCTTGAAAACGGCGTTGTTTGTTATCATAGTTTTCTCCACCCTCTCCGCATCTGCCGTTCTCCCTCCATATCTATCTGTTATCGAACAAACGATCTCCCAGAAGAACGGCATATATCTATACGACGAAGATTCCAACAAGCTTTTCTTCACGGCCTTTAACACCGGTGAGGACGGAAGAGATATAGATGAGTTTAATGCCGACTCTTTTCCGATCACCCGAAGTCCCAATGATATACCCATCGACAATAATACCCTTGATTATGTGGTCTTTGATGAAAGTGTTGTGATTGAACTCCATAGCCAAGCAGACCAGGACGGCGCAATGATCCGAATTGAATACAACGAGGAAGATAACGAGATAAGTTGTACGTACGAATACGATTCAACTCCAGGTAATTTCAACACAGCGACTAAGCGTCAAGAGTACTGCAACAGTTCCAGAGTTACCTCCGTCACCAGCTACCAAATATCAGGGGAAGCAGTATACGTATTGGACTTGAGTGAACTTTGTGTACGAGATACAGGAGGAGATTTAACTTGCTTTGATCAACCGGGACAAGGTGGTCGCTGGAATGAAAATGTCTCCAGCTTTAAAGTCTCACAGGTTGGACAGGACGTAGACGTAGGGCTCCCCCTCATAGTGAGTTCTGAGGATACCTTCGTTACGCAAAAGATTCCCCTGGACCTCGCAAGGAGAGTATCCAACCTCTACAACTGGGTGATGGGGATAGGGGCCATGATAGCTCTGTCCGTCATCATCTTCGGCGGAGTCCTCTACAGCGCCTCCGCAGGCAACAGCAGCCGTATCGGAGAAGCTAAGACCTGGATCCAAAGAGCTATCTTCGGCCTCATCCTCCTTTTCTCCTCATACCTCATCCTTTACACCATCAACCCCGATCTCACCCAGTTAGAAGACGTTTTCCTGGAGAAGAGTGTCCGGGTGGGTACCTCGGGTATTGATTTAATAGGGAGTGGCCAAGGGGGGAGTTGTCCTATTAAGGGCGCATACCAGCAGAGTGTCCCTTCGGGTAGTAGCTTTTTTGACTGCAGAGAGCCAGTAGGTGTTGGTTCGGAAAATTGTTCCCGTCTTCATCTGGGTATAGATATTCTGGATGCGACCAGTAATCCTAGCCCCCCTTTGGTAGCTGTTGAATCAGGTATCGCTTATGACTCCTCCGATATGCACCTAGAAAACCCTATATGTGGATTTGGAGTGAGAATACTTGGGGAAAAAAGTGGCATCTATTATTCATATTGCCATCTCGCAGGTCCGCCGATAGTCAGTAGTGGTACCCATGTCGAGAAAGGACAAGCAATAGGCACAATGGGAACAACGGGTAACTCCAATACCATTCACCTACATTTTGGGGCTGGAAAATCACCCTACAATGTTCCTGAATTGAAGTATGACCCATGCAGTTTTTTGCAAACAGTCTGTACCGCAAGTGGACCCATAACCTGTAAAGACAGGTCAAATTATGGGTTGGGTTCAGTCCCTGGTTTTTAGGTGCCAGTAAAGATACCCCGGGTTGTTGATTAATCTTCCGGACACAAGAGACAACTACGAGCGAATTTTTAAAGTATACGAAGGCAAGTTTTGTTATTATTAAGTCAGTGAATAGAAAACTTATATTAATTGGTTTTATCCTCTTTGTTTTAGTAGTAGCTATTTTTGCATTCTTCCTCAAGGGGAAAACGAACAACGAAAATGCGGTACCCGTTGTCAAGGGAGAAAAAGCAGAACTGGTATTACTCGAAAATGGTTCATATCAAATAACCTACCCTGTATCAAACATTAACCTTGAGATTCCGGAAGAATGGAGCCCTATTGCATTCAACGATATAGAAAGGGGCGTTGCGTTTGGAACCAGCGACTCCGATGGAAATACCGTAACGGGCTTCTTCGCTTCCTTTAGGGATCCTAACTTGTTTAGCATTGAATCATTCAAAAAAGAAAATCCAGGGTATTGGTTTGAAGTTTCAGAAAACGGCGGAGCCAAAACTTTGTACTACTTAGGCAATGGGAATCCACCGTTCACTTATGACTCGGGGGATGACGCAGAGTTTAGTTCGCCAGAAACAGATCGTGGAGATACCGTTGTTCTAAGTAATAACTATGCGACAGGTAAGCTTATTATCTCAAAAAATTCCGCTGTTCGTATCGACTGCCAACTTAGTGGCCCTAGTTATTCAAAATATATATCTCTATGTAACAGTGTAGTTGATTCCCTGAAAGTAAACCCATGAAACTCTTCCCCCAAAGACAGGCAGTCTTGAAAACGGCGTTGTTTGTCATCATAGTTTTATCCACCCTCTCCGCGTCTGCTGCCGTACCCACCCCCATATCCGTTACCATTGCCCAACAAGACGGCATATATCTATACGACGAAGATTCCAACAAGCTTTTCTTCACGGCCTTTAACACCGGTGAGGACGGAAGAGATATAGATGAGTTTAATGCCGACTCTTTTCCGATCACCCGAAGTCCCAATGATATACCCATCGACAATAATACCCTTGATTATGTAGTTCTCGATCAAAGCGGCATCATCACCCTCTACAGCCGCTCAGGGGGTGGTGGGGCACAGATAACGATCAAATACAACGAGGAAGATAACGAGATAAGTTGTACCTATCAATATGATTCAAACACAGGTTTTGATCCAATCGGAGGAGAAACTATTCGCACAGACAACTGCAACGGCCCCAGGATCACCTCCCTCACCAGCTCCCAAATATCAGGGGAGACAGTATATGTATTGGATCTAAGCAGACTTTGTATCTGGGACAAGGAGGGAGACGGAGGTTGTACGTCTGGCCCAACTGGAGGTGGAGCTTGGAGCGGAGAAGTCTCCAGCTTTAAAGTCTCACAGGTTGGACAGGACGTAGACGTAGGGCTCCCCC
>CAYIAN010000025.1:0-7789 GCA_964361435.1 uncultured Candidatus Saccharibacteria bacterium | reverse complement strand
TTATAAAGAGAATATAGACGCTTGGGACAACTAAAAAGCACTCTAACAGTACGCTCTCGCGCACTATCTCTTACCTTAGTTCTATGAGAGATTCCGCTTTGTTAACCACCAGGCAGGAAGCTAACAGAGCGAAATCTCTATTTTTCAACGTTCCTTCTCATATCTGTCGTAGTTTTTCATTAACTAATCGACTGATGCTTATCATATCAACAAGAAAGACCCCGTCAAGGGGTCTTTCTCGCTGGGCAACTGGACACTCACTCTACACTAAAGTGTCAGTTCTTTTGTCTCTTGCGGCAAACATATAACGTACCGCGAAGACAATTAAAAGGATGAAGAGGATGATCCACAAAAGTGGATTGGTAAAGAATCCCCTGAAGGCATCTGCGATGGCAGCCGTAAAGGCTCCGCCACCGCTGGATATTTCTCCAAAAGTGCTCTCATCAATTACCTCCACTATTTTCCTTATTCTTGAGTTGTCGTTGTACGCCACGTCAGCCACAAATCTAATCTCATCATTGGCATCCACTTCACTCGCTAGTTCAGTCTCTATTAAGAACGAATCCTGCTCACCGGGCCTTACTGTTCCGATGTTGAACACCAGTTCACCATCGCGGTTTAGGCTCTCCCTTGGATCCGAACTTATAAAGTCGAGCTCTCTGGGCATCGGTACAGTCAAAACTACATCGGTCAAGGTAAGTCCGGTACGGTTATCGTACGAAACAGTGTAATCAATTTCCCTACGATTAACATCGCCGGTATTTGCATTCAAGGTAATGATCAATGCTTCTACTTCCGGTTCCGAGGCTACCTCAACTTCGCGGAATACATCCACAAAACGAGTAACTACGTTAACGATCGGAGAACCAGTACGGAAGTTTAAAACACTACCTCTGTCATCTCCTTCGCCGTTTTCGGCCAACGCACGGAAGTAATAGGTGGTGTTGGCGCTAAGTCCTGAGATGTTGGCGCTACAGAAAACATCGTTTGTTCCATCACCCACATCTTGCTTAGAAGTTGTCCTATTAAGGTTGGATGAGCTTGTGCCCCATTCAAACCAGGCATCAGTATCATCCCCATTCGGATCAACTTCACAGCGCAAAGTAGCAGAAGCACTATCTATACCGGTTGCTGGACGGGTAACTACATCAGGCTCATTGGCATTGCTACTTCCCCCACCGTTCTCGTCAGTGGTGAAGTTCTTAATGGAACCCTCATCGTCATCTCCATCGTCGTCTTCAGCCACACAACGGAAGAAGTATTTAGTGTCTTCATCCAAGCCCGTAATGGTTTTTCTGACAGTATCGGTGTCACTGGAGTCAACGTTCACCTTGTTTGTATCCTCATCAAGGTCGTCATCGTCTTCGCCCCATTCAAACCAAACATCTGCATCGGCATCAGCAGTTTCAACATCACAGACTAGTTCTGCTCTGTCGTCTTCGATGTCTTCGGCATTTTCGGTGGTAACTGATAGATCGCTGTTGTTATTATCGTCGTCCTCGTCTCCCTCAATAAGGAAGTTGACCACAACGAATCCAGCATCAATCAACCCGGGGGCTATGTTCCCTACGCCAATACCACCCAACTCAAGGACATCATCTTGACTACCACTAAAAGAAGCGGAGTTTGAGTCCTTGTCGTAAACTTTGGTGGATAGGAACTTTAGGTTAGTAGCTTCGTCTCCGGTGATCGTGACAGTTGCGCTATCAGATTCAGTTGCGGCGTTATTGGCCCAAACCTTTCCCGTGGTCGAAATCGAAGTCCCGTTACCAGATAGGCTTGCGGTAATTCTTACGCGAGTGTCATTGGCAGTTTCGCTAGAACTATTGTTGAAAAAGACTCTCATGGCAACCGTATCTCCTATTTCTGCTGTAATATTGCTAGAACTCCAACAGGTATTACAGTTTGGATTGTCGGTAGCGTTAGCTATAGCGAAAAGATCGTAGGGCTGAGTGCCACCATTAAACGCAGCAGCAGCATTGGCTGTATTGGCTAACGGACTAAAAACGCTAGCTAACACAAGAAGACCAGTGAGAGTGGTTACTAAACCTTTATTAAACTTTCTTGTATTTATCATTTTATTTTTATTATTTTTCCAACCTTTAGTAGGGGACAAACCTACACTTAAACCCTCGAGTTTTTCAAGAACTTAAGTGCAGGTTGATCCTCCACCCCAGTTCGCTGGGGTGGAGGATCAAGACCCTCCCGGACCCGAACTACTTGTTAGAGCAGTTCGGATCGGGATTATCGTTACATGGGTTCGGCGGCTCCGAACCCACCACTGTCGTCGTGGTTGCGGCGATCGTGGTGGTCGTCGCCGGGATTGTCGTGGTCGTCGTCGCAGCGGTCGTCGTGGTCGCAGCCACGGTCGTCGTCGTCGCGGCGGTGGTCGTAGCCGGTGACTGAGGAACAGTCACGTAGACCACCACGGTGGTGGGCCTGGTGGTAGTTGTCACCGCCGGTTCTCCGTCGCGACGAACGCGGTAGTGGAAGCCGCAAGCTTCGAGGTCATAGCGGACCTCGTGGCCGTACTTCTCTTCCACCTCCAGGAGGTCGATGACCGTCCCCCCGATGGTGTTGTAGAGAAAAGCCTCCAAACGAACCAGATCGCACTGCGCGATCAACTCGCGCAGCTCACACTCATCGAGCCGAGGACACGACTCCTTCGGTCCATCGGTCGTGACCGTCACCGGCGTCGCCGCCGCGGCGTTGGCAAAGCCAACGTCGCGGTATCCGTCAACCGCCGTGCACGTCGCTACGATGAACCCCATGACCGCAACCGCAGTCACGATCGGAGCCACCCACGGGTGGCTTTTCTTCTGCTGGCGAGTGGTCATTGTGACCTCCCTTCCTGCCGCCACCCGGGCGGCCTAGAACTTGTTCCAGCTCGAATATTTACCAATTTGATAAACATTGTGAGCTGGAACAAAATCCAAACGACTAGTGGGTCTTATATAGTAAAAATATAATAAGGTTCATTCTCGTGAGAGCATCTCCCACGAATAAGCTTTTTGTACCACAGTTTGACTAAAAAGTCAATATGGGACTGGGGGCCTGATATAATCTAGCAGATTTCTTATTCCAGTCAATGTTTAAGCCAATTCTTGACTATATATGGCTAATAAAGGATAATAGCCGGAGTTATTAAGCCATGAAACAAGATATTCATCCTCAATATTTTCCCAAAGCAAAAATCTCTTGTTCTTGCGGAAAAACTTACGAGATTGGCTCCACTAAAGAGAAGATGGAAATAGAAATATGTTCCCATTGTCATCCCTTTTTTACTGGCCAGGAAAAACTTATCGACACAGCAGGAAGAGTTGAGAAATTTAAAGCTCGTCAGGCAAGAGCTGTGGAAGCTACCAAAACGAAGCCCAAAGTAAGTAAGGCCAAGCCCAAAGTGAAAAAGAAGTAGATGGACAGAGCCATCATTGAGATACGTGCCGGTGCTGGTGGCGATGAAGCTGCTATCTTCGCGAGCGACCTTGCTCGCATGTATCAAAGATATGCGGAAACCAGGGGTTGGAAGATAACTGTCTTGGATTTCAACCAAAGCTCTACTGAAGGATATAAAACTTTCATTGCGCAAATTGCAGGCGAGGGAGCATACGACGCTCTTAAATACGAATCTGGTGTACACCGCGTACAGCGCATTCCCAAAACGGAAAAAGCTGGACGCATTCATACTTCAACTGCATCCGTTGCCATTATGCCGGTAGTGGAACCGACAGAAGTAGCCATCAATCAGGGAGATATTGAGGTTACTTTTTTTCGCTCGAGCGGACCGGGGGGACAAAACGTTAACAAAGTGGAAACGGCTGTACGCCTTTTGCACAAACCAACTGGTTTGGTTGTAACTTCCCAGGCGGGTAGGAGTCAGCAGAGTAACCGCGAAAGTGCAATGGAAATTCTGCGTTCCAAGCTCTACGATACGCAGATTGAAAAAGAACGCGGGAAGCTTGGAGATATGAGGCGTGCCCAAATAGGTTCAGGCGATAGGTCAGAGAAGGTTCGCACCTACAATTTCCCTCAAGATAGAATTACCGATCATCGTATAGGCAAAAAATGGCACAATCTTGAAAGGATTCTAGAGGGAGATATAGATCCTATAATCAAAGCGTTTAAAAAGATTGAGGAGGAAAAAGCGGAACAGACCTAACGCTCCAGAACATTAATGTCTCTTTGAATCTGGGCAGCTCTATTAATCACCGCGGCGCCGTATACGTTAGTACAAACGCTCCTTGTCCAATTACCTCCACAATAATACCTGGCCGCAGCCGCCAATTCGTTGCTCGCTCCTCCCGAGTCTTTCAGGTACAAGCCTGAAGCTACGAAAGCATCTAAGTTTCTCCAAGGACTCGCGGGGCGTGAACCCGTTACTGCTTCTATGCGCGCCTCATACGCCATCCAAGTTGTGGGAATGAACTGAGCGGGGCCCATAGCTCCACCGTAATATCCATCAGCCACTATGGGGCATGAAACTAAAGTAGTATCCGGGTCTAAATCAAGCTTTTTAGTAATAGCCAAAAACGGAGTTACATCATCTCTCTTTGACTCGGGGGGGCCGGGAGCCATAGCGGTCTTATAAGTACATTGTCCAACGTTTCTTCCTAATGCCGACTCCCTGTCGAGTACCGCCAGAATCAAAGCCGCTCTCACTCCGGTACGTTGTTCCGCGAATTTGGCAAACTTATACGCCTCTTCGAAGGTCATCTGCCCACCACCAAGGAGACGGAAGATACGCGCCCTGATTTGAGAAGCGGTCGCCTCCGTTTGCGCAAGCAACGTTTGATAGGAGGCTTCCTGTCCTTTGGTCACTGCAAGTAAATGATCCTGCTCCGCCTTTACTCCCTCCACCTCCTCTTTTTGTTTAACCTGGTAAAGGCGTAGCACCTCCACGTCCGAACGCTCAAGAGCCAATAGCTCTTTCTGGGTTATTAAATCGTCCCTTAAAATATCGAGTTCGTCCAAAGTTTCTTTGAGATTTTCCTGCAAAAGAACCAAATCATTAACATTCACAAAAAAGTCCGAGAGGCTTTGATTTTCAAGAAGGATTTCTACCATACCCTTCTCATCATCTTTGTTGACCCTTCTAATAATTCCTCCTAAGGCATCTCTGCCGCGTTCAATTTTCCCCTGGGTTTCACCGATCTTCGAAGCAGTAGTTTGAATTTGGCCATTTAAGGTATTAAGCGATTTGTTAATCTGACTGATCTGACCATTAATCACCGAGATCTTGGATTTCAGCCTATTCACTTCGGCTTGGAGAGTATTTCCTTTTTGTTGATATATGGTAACGGTTTTTTGATATTCCCCTATCTGTTTTTCATATTCCTTAAGTTGATCCTCTAGTTGTTCTCTTTCTTGATCAATCGTCAAAGCCCTCACCCCTCCACCGATTGGAGCAAAGACGGATGCATCCAGCGATATCGCCCCGATACTAATGACCAATAAAAACAAAAAAGGCCTGGCAAAACGGCTGATTTTTTTAGGGGTACGTTTATCCAAATTCACCCTAGTGGGTCCTAGAGAGTACACATCCGTCCCCTCTTTTCTAATATCGATTAGTAATCGAGGCTTTAGTCTCATCTACTATTTAATTATACGTTATTCCCCTTCCGTTGGTTTCTCCCCATCAACACCTTCCTCTTCAGATTCTTTCTTCCCCTTGGCTTCAACCTCAATATCCTCAACGCTCATTTCTTTTACCGGCTCCACTTCCTCTACCCTCGGCTCTGCTACGCTGGCAACACCCGTTGCCGCATCGGTCTTGATTTCAAAATCTCCGTCAACTTTCAAATCGGATACTGTAATACTTTTAGTGAAGTCGTCTAATACTGAAATGTCTACCTTAATGGAATGGGGAATATTCATAGGTAGGGCTTCTACCTCTACTTCGTCGAGAGCCCTGATTAATACACCCGCCATCTCCTTGACTGCATACGATTCCCCTACGAATTCAAGCGGAACATTAGTTGTTATCTTTTCATTAAGGTTTACTTGATATAAATCAACTGCTAGAACTTTCTGGTTCACTGAGTCCATATGGACATCATGGATAAGAACGGGCACTGATTTATTGTCAAATTTCACATTAACAATAGTATTTTCTCCGCTTTCCTTATATACTCTACCCAACTCACTCTCCTCTAATTCCAGGTGAACGTTATCTATTTTGTGACCATAAAGTTCGGCTGGCACAATACCAGCCTCCCTGAGGCCTTTTACTGCTTTGCCTAAAACCGTGCGCCTCTTGGCGTTTAACTCCAATGTTTGCATAAAGCAAGGGCTATTATAACAATCCGTTAAACAATTTCAATCGTCTACTCACTACCTCATACACCGCTTCCTCTGCCTTAGAAAATATTTTATACGGAGCAATCTGCTCTTCGTCTTCCGCTCCTTTTTTCACGCCCTTCTTCCAAGCAAGTCTGATTTCTGTGTTTATATGCACAATTGCTATTCCCGCTTCAATGGCTGCCTTAAAATCTTCTTCACTTATACCAGAACCACCGTGCAAAACTAAGGGTGTTTCAATATTTTTTGTGATATTTGCCACTAAATTTATATCCAACTTGGGGTTACCGCCCTTCCTCAACATTCCATGAACATTTCCCACAGCTGGAGCAACCAGATCTATTCCCGTTTCATCCACATATCTTTTAACCTCGTCCACCGTACAAATTCTTACTCCCTGAGGAAGCTCCTCTAAAATTTTGGAGGACTCTCCTATATATCCAATTTCCCCTTCGATCAATACATCCTGCCTAATCTCTTTTATCTTTTTTACGATTTCTTTCGTTTTTTGAATATTTTCCTCCATAGGAAGTTTCGCAGCATCAAAAATTACACTATCATACCCAGCCTGCACGGCCTCCTCGATTTTCTCCAAAGAGTGGAAGTGATCTGCGTTCAAAAAAATATCTTGGCCGGTTTCTTCACGCATATCCCGAACCATCGCAACGGCCACTTGGATATCCACAAACTCCGCCTCTCCTTCCGAGGTGCCTATAATCACCGGCACCTTAAGTTCTCCGGCGGCCCGGATAATAGATCGAAAGGCAGCAATATCGGAAATGTTAAAATGCCCTATGGCTTTTTTCTCCCCGCGTGTTTTTTCTATGGCCTGCTTTAAGGTCATATCTTTTTAGGCTTGTAGTTCCTGGGGGCTTTATGAAGAAGTTTTACCAACGTATGTCTGGGCAAAAGCCCTTCTCTTGCTCCAATGTATTGCACTACAGACATGGAATTTATTGGTCCCCACATCAATGCTTCCTTTGCACTCTTTCCTAGAGCAAGAGCTACGGTAAATGTGGATGAGAAGGCATCCCCAGCGCCGGTGCGCTCAAGCGGCGGTTTAATATCTGGATACATCGGCATATACCAATATTTCCTTCCCTCACGCATATAGACTCCTCTCCGTCCGTCTGTGATCACAGCAATCTTAGCTCCCAGAGTGCAAAGCCCATCAAGAAGTTTTTTGATTTTGTCCCCCCGACTTTTTAGTATCCTCTGAGCCTCTTCTTTATTCACAAAAACAACCTCCGCTCTTTTGTACGTTCCCGCAAGCTTTGTCCCCAATTTTATTTGGTAAGTCCCCGGTTGAAAGGCTAACTTAACGTTTTTGTGCATGGCTAAATACCGCTCAATCTCCTTATGAAATTTCAATAAGCCTTTTTCTCCACAGGAAGAAATATATATCCAAGCGGGTTTGCCAATTGCCGGCAAACTGTACGGAAACTTTTCGTGCTTGATTAAAATAGTGCGTTCTCCTTCATAGGAGAGAACG
>CAYIAN010000024.1:0-8628 GCA_964361435.1 uncultured Candidatus Saccharibacteria bacterium | reverse complement strand
TGTTTGTTATTAGCTTTATCTTCACCTACGCGGTAGCTTGGTTTTACAACAAGCTGAATATAAGTAAGTGATTACTTCAACTGTTCTATAATCGCTATCTCTAACGGTACTATAGCGAACGGCGAGTAGCGCATCTGGGAATAAGCCCTGATCAGTGCTTTCACTAGCTCTATGGCCCGGTCAACGTCTTTAATGTTCTCTGCGTGCTTTTTAATCTCTGCTAGTTCGTCTTTAGTTAACTCCTTGTCGAAGTAGGCCTCCATTTTTGGGTCAAACTTGTAGGTGAGGATACGCCTTAGGTAATGAATCAAATCTTTAGTCAGTTGCACTAAGTGGAAGCCAGCCTCGTTGATTTCCATAAGATATTCTAGGGATGCGGAAAGATTTCTCTCAAGAAGATATCCGGTGAGGGTGCTGGTGCGCATAAACCCAACTTTGCCTAATATGCGCTCCACCGTTTCAAGCTTCATATCACCTCCCATACTCACCACCTGCTCCAAGAGAGACTCGGCGTCCCTGAAACTCCCCTCGGAGGCACTCGCTATAAGCTCGAGAGCGTCATCGGTGATTTTAAACTTTTCTATCTTGGCAATTGTTTGCAGTTTTTCAAAGATTAACTGTACCGGTATTTTGCGGAAGTGGAACCGTTGAGTGCGAGAACTTATGGTAGCAGGGATTTTATCGTCTTCCGTTGTTGCTAGGACAAAGATTGCGTGTGCGGGAGGTTCCTCGAGAGTTTTGAGTAACGCATCAAAGGCAGGTTTAGTTAACTGATGCGCTTCGTCTATTATAAATACCTTGTTTTTATGAGATGAGGGGGAAAGACGAATGCCTTCTTTAAGGTTGCGGATTTCATCAATACCGCGGTTGCTGGCGGCATCAAGCTCCACTACGTCCAGAGCTCTGCCGGCATCAATCTCCTCGCAGGGGAGACACTCGTTGCAGGGTTCACCCTTTTTGCGGAAAGCCTCATCTTTATTTCTAGTTTCACAGTTAGCAATCTTGGCAAGCAGTCTTGCAGCGGTGGTTTTGCCAGTGCCCCGAGGACCAGAGAAGAGATAGGCGTGGCTTAGTTTATTGGTTTTGGCGGCGTTTCCCAAAACCTCCACAACCAAATCTTGGCCTATGATATCGGCTAGGGTTTTCGGTCGATACTTTCTGTAAATAGCAAGCGCCATGGCTTAAAAATCGCTTTAATTATAGGGGGTGTTGCCGTAGAATGGAATAACTAACTAGATATCAAGGAATGGATACCGAGAAAGTCCCCGAATATGAGTTCCAAAACGCTACTTTTAGGGGCCCTTTAGAAAAACTCCTCCAGCTTATAGAGGAAAAGGAACTGGAGATTACAAGATTTAATCTTGCCGAAGTAACGGCTGACTTTATTACATATCTTGGAAAGTTAGAAAATCGGGTGCATCACCGGGAATTAGCTGATTTTGTGGTTGTAGCTGCGAGGCTGATCTTAATTAAATCACACGCCCTTTTGCCTCATCTGCAGTTGAGCGAAGAGGAAGAAAGAGATATGGCAGAGTTTGAAGCGCGCCTTAGGCTCTACAAGGAGCTACGCTCCGGAGAACGCGCAATTGATAGATTATGGGGAAAGTATGTTTCATATGGAAGACCATTTCTTTTGAATGCGCCAAAGGGATTCTATCTAACTCAGGTGGTAAATCCCCGAGAGTTATACGAGCATATCCAACTTATAGCGGACGGATTAATGGATCTTCAAAAGATGGAAGAAGGAGAAGTAAAAATGGTCTCTCTGGAGGATAAGATCAAAGAACTGTTTAGTTGGATTAGCGGTAGAGTTAAGACAAATTTTAGTGATTTAAGTAGGGGCAAAGAGAAAACAGAGATAGTCGTGATGTTTCTCGCCCTCCTTCATTTATTTAGAGACTTTGATGTTAATATCGAACAGGACGAGCTATTTTCAGAGATTAAAATCATAGGATCAAATGGATAACAATGTGAAAAATCTAGAGGCCAAAATCGAAGCCGTTTTGTTTATTCACGGTGAACCGATGAAGTTAAAAAGGCTCGCTTCTCTTACCAAAGTTAACGAGGCTGAAATTGAAAAAGCTTTGAATGTAATAAAGATAAGACTAAATGATGAAAACAGGGGATTAGATTTAATAAGAAGCCAAGATGAAGTACAACTTGTGACCGCTTCTGAGCTCACGAATATTATAGAAAAGTTGACCAAGGAAGAGCTGGACACTAAGTTAACTCCAGCTGCTTTAGAGGCGGTTTCTATTATCGCTTACCTCGGGCCGTGTACGAGAGCTTTAATTGACTATATCCGAGGGGTGAACAGCGCCTTCATTCTTCGTAGTTTGATGGTACGGGGTTTAGTGGAACGTAGGGAAGATAAAGAAAAAACCGGGGGTTATGTATATCAAACAACCTTCGATTTTCTAAAACACATGGGTGTTTCGACTCCGGAAGAGCTGCCGGAATATGAAAAATACGCGGCGCTTAGTAAAACGCTAATAAAAGATGGTCAAGAATCTCAATAGAAGAATCTGGTCTTTTGCCGGGTTGGCTCTGGTGGTGGGATTGGGTTTAGCCCTCTCCTTAAAAAATTATCAAGAACCTATAAAAGAAGACTTAGTGGCGGAGGTGGGTAGGGCGCAAATTGATACAACGAGTTTAATAGCCGATGCTCCAGTGACACAGGGGTCCACAAGCAATGGAGGTATTAACTCCATGGATGGAATGCAACCGGCGGTTGCAGCTGGAGCCTACCTTATGGGGGGTAAAGAGCTCGTGGGATGGAAGGAGGATAAACGTTGGCCGGTCGCTTCAATCACTAAACTGCTTTCCGCATACACTGCTGAAAGTTTGATGGATCCAGAACAAGGTGTGGTTGTGAGCCAAGTGGCGATAGATACTATCGGCGATGAGAACGGATTCAAATTAGGAGAGATCTTTAAGGTGCGAGACTTAGTGAAAGCGATGCTTATCACCTCAAGTAATGACGCTGCGGTAGCGCTGGCGCAAAATTATGGTCAAGCTGATTTTGTTTCGGAGATGAATGCGGTAGCCAGGAGAGCGGGAATGAGCAACAGTCAATTTGTGGAGCCCACCGGCCTTTCGGTTCAGAATCAATCGACAGTGGAAGATTTAGTGAAGCTAATCCAATATATATGGAGAGAAAACCAGGAATTTTTCCAAATTACTCGTAGATCCACAGACTTTATTGTTGACACCAACCTGGGAGTGGAGAGACAATTGATAAACATCAACCAGTTTGCGGGGGATCCTGATTTCCTGGGAGGAAAAACGGGTACTCTACCGGAGGCGGACAGCAATTTAATTTCCGTCTTTGATGTACCAAATTTTGGGGAGCCAGTCATAGTAGTGGTACTAGGGTCCAAAGACCGTTTCACTGAAACCAGAAATATACTACTAGACTTATGATGATAGAGGTGATAAGAATTGTAACAGTATCCATAATCTCTTTTGTAGTAGCCTTTACCTTGGCCCCGATTATTCTCAAGGGGTTAATAAAAGTAAAAGCAGGTAAACAAATTAGGGTCTCGGAAGAGAGCCCTATTTTTTCAAGTTTGCACAAAAAGAAAGAGGGTACTCCAACTATGGGAGGTATCACTATCTGGCTTACCTTGGCGATTGTCACGGGAGTCCTTTCCCTCATGGAATATTTTTATGATGGTTTTTGGGGATTTTTGAGCTTTGTAGATAGAGGAGAAACTTTCTTGCCTCTAGCGGCTTTTTTCATCGCAGCCCTCTTGGGGCTGTTTGACGACATCTTGGGAGTAATGAGATTGGGGGATAAGGGAGGAGGACTCAAGATTTCGCACAAACTAGTTATCTATTTCCTAATTTCAGTGGTAGGAGCCTGGTGGTTTCATTCAAAGTTGGTTTGGCAATTGATTCACGTGCCTTTTCTGGGAAATTTTGACATAGGAATATGGTATGTGCCGATATTCATGTTCATCATTGTAGCCAGTGCTTTCTCGGGCGATATAACGGACGGTTTAGATGGCCTTTGGGGAGGGATTTCTCTTTTCATATACATCGCGCTGGGAATTATAGCGTTTGCTTTGGGAAGATTTGATTTAGCGGCAATGATAGGGGTAATTTTGGGCGCGACACTCGCTTTTTTGTGGTTTAATATTTACCCAGCTAAATTCATTATGGGAGACACTGGTGCAATGGCTTTGGGAATAACAATGGGAGTGATTACTATGCTTACCAATACCGTTTTTTTATTGCCAATCTTTGCAATAGTACCCGCGTTGGAGTCACTGTCAGTAATAGTACAGACAATAAGCAAAAAACTTACTGGGCATAAAATTTTCTTATCCACTCCCATCCATCACCATTTTGAAGCTTTAGGCTGGCCAGAGAGCTTGATTACTATGCGTTTTTGGATAATTTCTATTATGGGTGTAGGCCTGGCATTGGTAATCTTCTTTTTGGACAGGGTGGTTTTGTAGATAAAAATTGGAGGAGGGGGGATGAGCCTCTCCTCCCGACGTATGTCTCGTCAGGTCCAGAAGTCGCCGATAGCGGTATGGGTGTCTAGCCTTCCTGGGCCGCGCATGAAGGTTGTAATGAATGATATCTTCAGGAGAGTGCGGATTTAGTCTATAATTTATCTGACAATGAGCCTTTTAATAAAGGGAGTTCAAGTGGTAGACGGGACGGGAAGAGATCCGTATAAAGCGGACGTTTTAATTCAAGGTGGATTAATCTCTTCGGTTGGAGAAATCAGGGGGAGGAGAGCAGACCAGGTTATGGAAGGATTGGGTCATTATTTGACCCCTGGATTTATCGACATTCATGCCCGTTCAGATAGTTCACTCAGTCTTTTTAATAACCCGGAGCAGGAAGGGTTTATAAAACAAGGGATTTTGAATATTATCGGTGGCCAACATGGATACTCCCTGGCTCCTTTGGTATATGGGAACATAGAATCTATTCATCACTGGTCAGACGGAAGTGGGTTTAATATAAACTGGCAGAGTGTAAAAGAGTTTTTGAGGGAACTTAAGAGATTTAATCTAGGTATTAACTTTGGAACACTCGCTGGATATTGCGGAGTAAGGTTTGATATTACTAGTAATAGGAAAAGCTTAGAGAAGAAAGAAGCGGATGTTATTCACAATGTTTTAAGAAAGGCCATCAAGGATGGAGCTTTTGGAATATCTTTTGATCTAGAGCGATGTGGAATAAAGGAGCTCAAGGAAGTAGCAAGGTCTACCGCACACAGTGGGGGAGTGGTTTTGGTCAAACTAGATGTTCCAAGCGACAAGTACGTTAAAATAATTAAGGAGATTATTAATGTATCGAAGCTTACTAAAGCGAAAATGGTAGTGGAGGGATTAGAGCCGGTTAAAGGCTCAACTAGAGAGTTTAGGGAGGCACTATATTTAGTACGCGATGCTCTGGAA
Organism: uncultured Candidatus Saccharibacteria bacterium; assembly: GCA_964361435.1. Classification (GTDB taxonomy): domain Bacteria; phylum Patescibacteriota; class Minisyncoccia; order UBA6257; family Colwellbacteraceae; genus GWA2-46-10. Next base: position 3,208 of record CAYIAN010000024.1, on the reverse strand, counting down.
AAGAAGATTGAGGTTCGCTTAGTCTTACAACCTCACTGTATAACAGAAGTACATATTAAGGAGTATCTGCCGGGAGCGCTTAGGAATATAGACAATAAAGATGCTCTCAAGAAATTGAAAGAGGCTAGATATAAATTGGCGGCTAAGAGAAGTTGGCAGAATATGGATTTTAGAAATATATGGGTTACTAGCGCTCCCCAACATCACTTCCTGGCTGGCAAGAGCGTCATTGATATAGCGGGGAACTGGGGAGTTAACTATATAGACGCGATGTTTAGATTGATGGAGATTAGTGAGTTGCATGCAACCATCGCCAGGGATAATTTGAGTGCCAGCCTTGTCAGGACAGCTATAGCAGAGAACGCAGTTTTCATTACGGCCAACTTAGATGGCGCTCGTACAGGAGGGGGAGTGGTGATTAATAGGGTGGCTCACGATGCCTTTCCGCACTATTTTAGAACAGTAATCGGAGAGGGATTGATGTCTTTAGAAGATGCGGTCGCTAAGGTTACATCTGTTCCCGCTAAGTATTTCAAAATCCCAGGGAAAGGGTTGATAGAAGAGGGGGCATCCGCAGATTTAGTGTTGCTAGATAAGCAAGACTATGAAGTGAAGGAAGTGATTCTGAAAGGCAGAGTGCTTGGCGAAGGGCGTTTTGAGGGAGAGGTTTTAAGGCGTAGTAGATACTAATATGGCAAGAGGTGTTTTCAAAAAAGTAGATTATTTCACCCTAACAGTATTTTTGGTTTTGTTAGGTGTGGGGTTAGCGGTCCTGGCTTCGGCTTCTTCTGATTTAGGAAAGATTAATCACGATGATCCTTTTTTCTATTTGAAAGATCAGATTATATTGGGTCTCGGGGTTGGCACTCTCGCTTTTGTTATCTGTTACTTTATTAACTACAGAATTTATAAGAATTTGGCGACACCCATTCTGTTAGTGAGTGTCGGGCTTCTGCTTTTGCTTCTTTCCCCCTTGGGAATAGCAGAGGGTGGGGCTCAAAGATGGATAGGTGTGGGGCCGGTAACGATCCAACCATCAGAGCTCCTCAAATTAACTATAGTTTTGTATTTAGCCGCTTGGTTATCTAGCGAGAGAAAAACCGATCGAGAGAAAAGTTTGTCCGAAGGATTAATTCCGTTTGCTTCAATGGTAGGATTCATCTGCTTGATTTTACTTTTTCAAAACTCGACCAGCGCAGCTGTCATTATTGGAGTCGTAGCCTTGCTCATATACTTTTCTGCCGGCGCCAGATGGCCTTTTGTTATATCAATAATTTTAGGAGGGGCACTGCTCTTAACGGCATTTATTTTCTCGACAGATTACAGGCTGAATCGCATTAAAAGTTTTGCTAATCCAAGCATTGATACCCAAGAAGCTGGTTATCAAATTAATCAAGCTTTAACGGTCATAGGATCGGGGGGTCTTTGGGGAGTGGGATATGGACAATCTAGGGCTAAAAATTTTTTACCTGAGCGTATGGGAGATTCGATATTCGCGATCATTGCAGAAGAGTTTGGATTTGTGGGATCAATTATGGTCATCTTTTTATATATTGCTCTGGTGGTGAAGGGAGCGATGTTGGCTAAGAAAACTCGGGACAAATTCGGGAAACTTGTTTTAATTGGATTTGCAGCTACTATAGGATTACAGGCTTTTATTCACATGGCTTCAACCTCTGGTCTCATACCGATTACCGGAGTACCTCTACCTTTTGTGAGCTACGGAAACTTTTCTTTAGTGGTATTTATGGCTATGGTTGGCATAATGCTTAATATACAAAGAAATAGCTGATGAAAATATTTAGAGTTCTCACAACAGGAGGGGGGACAGCCGGACATATATATCCGATAGCAGCGGTGGTGACCGAATTGCAAACAATAGCGGCAGGGCAGCAGATGAACCTAGAGGTCCGCTATCTTGGGGCATACGGGCCGTTTAGGGGATTTCTGCAGGAGAACAATATAAAAGTTCAAAGGGTAGCAAGTAGCAAATTGAGGCGTTATTTCGCTTGGCAGAACTTCATAGATGTGCCTAAATTTGTTTGGAGTATTTTGCAATCTCTCTGGAAAATATATTGGTACATGCCCAACGTGCTTTTCTCAAAAGGAGGCCCGGGATCTTTGGCGGTGGTTTTAGTTGCCAGATTTTATCGCATCCCAGTGATTATTCACGAATCGGATGCTGTTCCAAGTATTACGACCCAGATTACCGGCAAGTTTGCAGATGTGGTTGCCGTTTCATTTCCATCAGCGGTAGGGTGGTTTCCGCAAAAAGAAGTTATGTATACCGGCAACCCAGTGAGAAAATATCTATTGACCACCCCCATTTCTAAAGAGAAGGGGAGAGGATATTTTGGCTTTAACCCAGATGCTCCTCTGTTACTTATATTAGGAGGATCGCAGGGAGCTACGAGTATTAACGATTTTATTCTCGACGTTCTGCCAGAATTGTTGAAATCTATTCAGGTCTTTCACCAAACAGGTAAGGAAGATTATGACCGTATTGTACACGAGGCAGGGGTGGCACTTGAAAAACTTCCTGAAGAGGTACGAATAAAATACAAAGCCATAGACTATTTTGAAAAAGATATACGCGTGGCACTTCAAGGAGCAGACCTGGTGATTTCAAGATCTGGCTCCGGAATATTTGAAATCGCGGCTTTTGGAAAGCCATCCATCTTGATTCCATTACCTTTGGCGGCCAATGACCATCAAAGAGTCAATGCTGCAGAATATCAAAAAGTGGGAGCGGCCATTGTGATGGAGGAAGACAATCTTCTCCCCCACATTTTTATGAATAGTGTAGTGAATTTATTGGCCGATCCTGCGAGATTAACTACGATGGGGGAAGCGGCTAGAACCTTCTACAGAACTGATGCCGCTTCAAATTTGGCTAAGGTCATCTTAAGATATATTTAATGTCAGATGACAAAAAAATAAGGGTTAGGTTTGCCCCCTCTCCTACCGGTTTGTTACATATTGGAAGTGTCAGAACCGCCTTGTTCAACTGGCTTTTTGCCCGCGGCAACGGAGGAGTCTTTATATTGAGAATTGAGGATACGGATAATGAACGTTCCAAACAAGAATACGAAAAGGACATCCTCTCTGGTCTTAGCTGGTTGGGATTGGACCACGACGAATTCTATCGCCAGAGCGAAAGGGGAGAAGATCGGAAGAGCACACGTCTGAACTCCAGTCACGGCTACAT
>CAYIAN010000023.1:0-8819 GCA_964361435.1 uncultured Candidatus Saccharibacteria bacterium | reverse complement strand
ATAAAAACAGCCAATTTTGAACAGTCCAAAAAGTTTTACGACTCCCTTGGATTCAAAGCCGTGTTTTCATATGGACCAGATAGCTACCTTAAAACCCTACCAGAGGGATTAGCCACTGCGCCCGAAAAGTACCGAGGCATTACTTACGAAGCCAATGGTAGCAAGTTAGAGTTGGCTGAAGACCACATAGGTATTCCAAGAAAAGAAGTTTTCCAAGAGAAGATAAAATCACCTAAAGTGTCAGCTATGATAAACGTCGATTCCCTAGTTCCACTTTTCAGCAATCCGCTAGTGGACATAAAATTCCCAGTTTGCCACTACTACTGGGGGACAATAGAGGCTGTTTTTCGTGACCCAGACGGATTCGTACTTGTATTTATAGCACCGTATTCTGAGGCAGAGTTTAACAAAATTAGTCAGCTTACCAAGGTGGAGGTGGTTAAACCATCATAAGACAAGTTTTAACATCCTCCAGTCCCTGATCCATAGCTAACAGCTTGGTATTGGGGTGGGATTTGAGCATGAAAAAGCTTTTTGCCTCCGACAAAATATATATTTCAGAGTCGGGTATTCCTAAGGCTGGTAGAGGAGTATTCGCCGCCAACAATATCAAGAAGAATGAGGTTATTGAAAGATGCCCGATTATTCTAGTTCCGAAAAAGGATGTATCTAATCTGAAGGAAAGTATTCTGGTAGAATATTACTTTTACTTTGGGAAAGATAACGAGATGCTCGCCGTAGCCCTGGGGTTCGGCTCAATCTATAACCACTCATATCAACCAAATGCTACATACAAGAAACAGATAAAGGAAAACCTAATAGACTTTGTTACTATCAAAAACATCAAAAAGGGGGAAGAGATTATCGTGAACTATAATTATGGCGACCCAGACGACAAAACTCGCCTCTGGATAAAGAAAATCCCTCCTTATAAAAAGGATAAGCAGGTTCTAACATCCTCCAATCCCCAACGGATATTTGTTCTTAGTGTTCAAGCCCTGAAATAAGTTCTTAGATCGTTCTTGGGAAATGCCATTCTCTTGATATTTTGGTACAATTTGAGTAATCTGTAGGCCAAAATGAACTCTTTCAATCGTTTTACAACCAAGGCTCAGGAAGCGCTTCAGAGGGCCCAGGACCTCGCTACGGCCCAAAATCATGGTGAGTTTAGGGCACTACATCTTCTCGCCGCCTTGATTGCCGATCACGATTCGTTGGTTAGACCCATATTAGAGAAATCGGGGGCTGAGCTTGAGTCTTTAACTATGCAAATTGAAGAAGAACTACGCAGACTTCCTAAGATATTCTCCACCGCCTCCGTTGGCCAGATATACCTCTCAAGAGAAGTTTTGAAGGTTATAGATCGCGCTGCGAGAAGTGCCATGGCCAACAAGGATGAATTTATCTCCTGCGAACATCTCCTACTTGGGGTATTGGAGATAGATTCCGGCGCCAAAGAGCTTTTAGAGAATTTAGGCGTGAAGAGAGAAAGTGCCTTGCGTATGATGTCAAAACTCCGTGGGAGCGCCAAAGTCACAAGCGAAAGTCCTGAGGCCACCTTCCAGGTTTTGGATAAATACGCCGTTAACGTAACCGACATGGCAAAGGAGGGAAAGTTGGATCCGGTTGTAGGAAGAGAAGAAGAACTACGCAGAGTTATCCAAATTCTTTCTCGTCGCACTAAGAATAATCCTGTTTTGATAGGAGAGCCGGGAGTTGGAAAAACCGCCATCGTAGAAGGCTTGGCTCAAAGGATTGTTTCGGGAGACATTCCGGAAACCCTGAAGGGAAAACAGCTGGTTTCGTTGGATATAGGGTCTTTGATTGCAGGCACAAAGTTCAGGGGTGAGTTTGAGGATAGGCTGAAGGCCTTTATTAAAGAAATCAAAAATGCCCAGGGCGAAATTATCCTTTTTATTGACGAAATTCACATGATTGTGGGGGCGGGAGCAGCCGAGGGCGCAGTGGATGCCTCCAATCTTTTGAAGCCGGCGTTAGCCAGAGGAGATTTGCACGCTATAGGGGCGACTACCACCAAAGAATATCAAAGACACATGGAAAAGGATCCTGCCCTCGAGCGCAGGTTCCAACCGGTGTTCGTCGAGGAGCCCAATATAGAAGACAGCATCACCATCTTGAGGGGCCTCAAGGAAAAGTATGAACTCCATCATGGTTTGCGCATTAACGATGATGCCCTGATTGCAGCAGTAACTCTTTCGGCGCGTTATATAAGCGATCGCTTCTTGCCCGATAAGGCGGTGGATGTAGTTGACGAAGCGGCTGCTTCCAGACGCCTGGAATCAGAAAGCATGCCTTCTAGTATCAATAAATTACGCAAGCAAATAACCGCTCTGGAAGTAGAAAAAGCGGCTATTGAGAGGGAAAAAACTTCCCCCAAACGTACGACAAGACTTGGAGAAATTGAGAAAGAACTTGATACCATAAAAGACGAGAATGAAGGACTCTCTGCTAGTTGGGATGCGGAGAAAATGATTTTTGAGAAACTAAACGCCTTGCGAGAACAGGTTGATGTTTTAAGGCGTGAGAGAGAAGTAGCTGAGAGAGATGGAGATTTGACAAGGGTAGCGGAGATAACTTACGGAGAGCTGCCTAAGGCAGAAAAAGAGTACGAAACTTACGAAAAAAGATACTTCACCTCCTCGAAGAAGCAAGGCAAGGAAGGATTTCTTAAGCAGGAAGTGGATAAAGAAGACATTGCAGAGGTTATTTCAAAATGGACTGGAATTCCTCTTCAAAACATTATGGAAACCGAAGCGGATAAGCTTGTAAGAATAGAAGAGGTTTTGGGGCAGAGGGTAGTAGGGCAAGAAGAGGCGATCAGCGCAGTCTCCAGTGCGCTAAGGAGAGCGCGAGCCGGTCTTGCACCAGTTGATCGTCCCATGGGTTCATTTATGTTCTTGGGTCCGACTGGAGTAGGCAAGACGGAACTCGCCAAAGCTTTAGCGGAATTTATGTTCAACGACGATAAAGCGTTAGTCAGAATAGATATGTCTGAGTATATGGAGCGTCACGATACCGCCAAGCTTATCGGTTCTCCTCCTGGCTATATTGGGTTCGATGAAGGCGGACAGTTAACTGAGATCGTGCGTCACCGACCATACAGTTTGATTCTCTTTGATGAAATAGAAAAAGCTCACCCGGAAGTATTCAACATTCTTTTGCAAGTTTTAGACGCGGGCAGACTAAAGGATGGCAAGGGTAGGACCGTCAACTTCAAAAATACTATTATCATCATGACCTCTAATGTGGGCAGTCACATCTCAAGGGAAATGTCTCGGGTGGGATTTATCGCCGGGACCAAGGCTGAAGTTAGAAAGAAGGAAGATGAGTATAGAAAGTCCATAAAAGAAGAACTCAAAGAACACTTCAAGCCGGAGTTTCTAAACCGCGTTGACGAAGTAATTATTTTCAACTCCCTCAATAAGCAATCCATAGAAAAAATTGTAGAGATCCAACTGCAAGAACTCACAGAACGTCTCCAGGAGAAAGGCATTAAAGTAACAGTAGATGTTTCGGCTAAGCAGTATATTGTCAAAAATGGTTTTGACCCGGAGTACGGGGCTCGTCCGGTGAAAAGGGTTATCCAGAAGATGATTTTAGATCAACTGGCTGATAAGATAATAGGAGGACAGATTAAAGATGGTGGGAAAGTTAAAATCAGCTCTAAAGAGTCCGGTATCACCGTTAGCACTTAGGGCAACATTTCTGGCAATAGCTATTTTTTGGTTACGCACCGGAGATTTTAGTTTTTTCAAGTTTTTAATTTTTGGCACCCTATTTCTTTATCTTTATTTAAAACCTCCTCTCGGAGCCACTAAATTTATAGTGTCGGCTATGATTTTGGGCATAACCATCATTTTTGCCCCCCAGGTAAGTGGATTAATAGGGTTTTACGTTAACCTCACCCTTAGCACATTAGGCTTCCTTTTGTTGGGGATAAAAAACCTGATTTTTACAAGAAGACAAAATCTTTACTACCTCATGCATCTGGTCCTTGTAATTGGATTGGCGAGCCTTCTTTCCCTTAATATAATTTCCCCAATACTTTTCTTCGTTTTAGCGCTTTTCCTATTCAGGGAATTTTACATAGTGATGACTCCAGAAAAACCCGAGCTTTTGAATTTAGTTGCCACCCTAGAAGGAATGCTCGTGGTGCAAGCCGCTTGGGTAACCTCCTTCTTTCCAACAAGTTTTCTCGTTAGCTCTGCGGTATTAGTATTGATCACTTTCATTTTTCACGATGCCCTTGTTCATCACCTCAAAGACACCTTTTCCAAAGAAGTAGCCATCAGGTCCATCGCCGTGTTCGCGACTTTAGCATTATTGATATCAATTTTGCCAGTTTGGGGGTTTAGATAGGAATCTGGATAGCAAATGCTAGGGAGAAGCTATTGGATATACGCATTTTGGCTGACTTCTATCGTAATCGTGGGCATAGGAGGGTTTTGGGTGGGCGATGCAGAAACATCGCCTAAATTTTTAGCATCAATAGAGGAAGCCCTATCCAATATGTTTGGTGATAATAGTGCAGGCTTTGTGGAAGTTCTGGATGTGCAGGATTACCCGCGCGAGAGGAAACAGGAAAACATAAAAATAATCAGCATGCTGGGGGAAGAAGAGGTAGTCTTGGTTAACCACCCAGAAGTCTATGGAGAAGAGTGCGTTATTGACTCGGAAGGGGGTCCTCGGACAGGAGCGGTGATCATAAACGAAGTAGCTTGGATGGGAGGGTTGGAATCCCAGGATCTAAGCTACAGCGATGAGTGGGTAGAGCTCGGGAACATATCATCCGGGAGCGTAGATATCAGCGGGTGGCAAATTAAAGATGCCAAGGGAGACATAGACATAGTTTTTCCCGAGGGAGCTTCAATGGCTCCAGGAAGTTTTTTCTTATTGGAAAGAAGCGATGACAACTCTGTTCCAGGAGTAATTGCGGATTTGATTTATTCAGGTACTATCGCCAACGAAAATGAGGTCCTCAAGCTCATTAACTCTAACTGCGAGTTAGTGGATGAAGTTGGCGCTGATGCCAGTTGGCCAGCCGGAGATAGTGTTAACAGGCGCACCATGGAAAGGTCAGAGAATTTGGGATGGCACACATTCAGTGGGGCTGTGGAGGAGGGCGTCCTGGGGACGCCCAAGGCTCCTAATAGTCAAGAAGTAAACGAGGAAGATCCGGAGATAAAAGAAGAGACTGTAAACAGAGTGAATTTTAATCTATGCACAGACACCAATGTGAGTCCAACCAGAGAAATGTTTATTAACGAAATATCTTGGTCCGGTAGGGGGGATAACACATCTGAAGAGTGGATTGAGTTATATAACCCCGGTGGAGATAGATCCCTAGACGGATGGCAACTTTTAGATGGAGATAGGTCAATCGCGGTTATTTTTAACAAAGAGGATGAGATAGACGATTACTATCTTCTCCGTCGTATTCTTGAATCGGAAAACCCTAGTGAGGAGTGGAGAGTAGGGGATGCATCAGCGGACAAAACGTACACGGGAGTGATTCAAAACAGCGACGAGAAACTTCAGCTGTTCGATAAAGATTGCGTCTTAGTGGATGAAGTAAAGAATGTGGGTACTAATTGGAAAAATATTGGAGGCAGTGCCTCTTTAGAATATAGGACTGCGGAGAGAACCAATAACAACGAGTGGCATACATATAGCGGTATGGGAGATACGGGAATAATGGGTACTCCAAGGGGACAAAACAGCACTCCCCAAGAGGAGGGGCAACCAGTTAATTTCCCCAGCGGCGGAGGATCGAGTAGTCAAAGCAGCGAACCAGGGGAAAAACAAGCATGTTCACAAAATGATCTCAACGAACCTACCCGCATAGTTTTGATTAACGAAGTGGCTTGGGGAGGAAACGCATCCTCTACGTCGGATGAGTGGATAGAGTTATTTACGGACATAGACAGGGGCCTATCCTTATCCGGTTGGCAGCTGTTGGATAAAGATGAAGAAATAAAAATCTTTTTGGATGGAAGAATAAGCGACTATCTTCTCCTGAAACGCATTCTGGTTTCTGAAAGTTCGGACGACGCGCATACCGTGGGTGCCGTTACGGCAGATGCCACATTCACAGGAACCATTAACAATAGTGAAGAGACCCTGAGACTCTTTGATGCTTCATGCAATTTGGTAGATGAGGTAGTGGATGTAGGTACAAATTGGGAAAATGTTGGAGGTAGCGCTTCGCCAGATTATAGAAGTGCGGAGAGGATAAATGTGAATACCTGGGGTACCTATGAAGGAGGAGATAATGATATTATGGGTACCCCCAGGGGTGAAAATTCAGTATTGGGGGAGATTGAAGAAGAAGATCCAGGTGGGGATGACGGGGATGGTGGGAGTGGCGAAGAAGAACCACCAGTACCAGAAGAACCTGAAGTAGCAATAGAGCTGGATATAACGAGTGTGATATACGACGCCGAAGGCGCAGATGAGGGGCAGGAGAGAATTGTGATTCAAAACAATGGCACTTCAACCGTGGATATCAGCGGTTTTTCTGTTCAGTACCTTAAGACCGGAGCAGAGTATAGCTCCATATCAAAGAAGAATTTTGAAGCAGGGCACCAAATTGATGGCGGTGGAGAATTTGCAATCGGTGCCAACTGCAGCGGAATAGTGCCTTGTGAGGGAGTAAATATGTCTTGGAGTCAGGCCCTGGGAAACGATAGCGGGACGATATATCTAACCTCCAACCAAGAGGGTGTTGTGAGTGCCGAGGACCCAGATATAGTGGATTTCTTCAGCTATTAGTACCCCAGCCATTGAAAATAAGGGTAGTTTTGATATTTTGTAAGCGCATCCTATTAATTTGATTAGGGCAAGGGCCTCCGTAGTGAAATGGATATCACATCAGGCTTCGAACCTGAGAATGGGGGTTCGAATCCCTCCGGAGGCACAATCAGATGATAAAAGGTTTAGTTAAAATAGTATTTGGGGTGGTAGCGCTTGCCCTGGGCGCGGCCTTAATTATCTACGGTACAGATATATGGAATATCGTAGGAAAACAATTAGATAGAACAGAAGTCAATGGGGATATAAGAATGAATGGCCCCACTGGTCCTCCGTATGTAAAGGGACCGACGGGACCACCGCCGGAGTAGTAAAACCCCAGAGAAGAAACGCGGGTATCGTATAATGGCTATTACTTCAGGTTTCCAACCTGAAGATGGGGGTTCGATTCCCCCTACCCGCTCCAAATATAGATATCTCCTTGCGTTGAACCCCCCGGAGGGTGTACTTTCTATAGGCATATGGTCTCTGGAAAAGATAATTTAATTCCTCGTTCACCAGTAGTGGCGGTGGTGGGACACGTAGATCACGGCAAAACGGCCCTTTTGGATTACGTCCGTAAAACCAATGTTGTAGCCAAAGAAGCCGGGGGCATTACCCAGTCAATTGGAGCGTATGAAGTAGAGCACGCTGGTAAGAAGATTACCTTTATTGATACTCCCGGCCACGAAGCCTTTACACACATGCGCTCTCATGGAGCCTCTGCCGCTGATATAGCAATTTTGGTAATAGCGGCCGATGAGGGCATTAGACAACAGACCAAAGAAGCACTAGAGATTTTAAGGGCAACCAAAACGCCTTTTATCGTTGCCATTACAAAAATTGATAAAGAGAATGCCAACATTGAAAAAGTTAAATCCGACCTATTGAATGAACAGGTATTTCTGGAAGGTCTGGGAGGTGACGTGAGTTGGCAGGGTGTCTCCCCGAAAACAGGGGAGGGTATAAACGAACTTTTGGATCTGATTCTGTTAATGGGAGAAGTATTGGATTTACGCTACGATCCTAAAAGTCCCGCTAAGGGCTTTGTTATCGAATCCCAGAAAGAACCGCAGCGCGGTGTCATCGCACACTTAATTCTAAGAGATGGCACCCTAAAACAGGGAGACAACATTAAAACCCTAACTACTTCAGGAAAAATAAAGATCATGGAAAATTTCTTGGGGGAATCAGTCAAAATGCTTGAACCTTCCGCCCCCGCCTCGGTAATAGGGTTTGAAGATATCCCGAGCTCAGGGGAGGAATTTATTACAGGAGATACCAAACTCAATGCGGAATACGAAGATCTCCTTATAAGCAAAGAAATTGTAACTAGTGAAGGAGAACAGCCCAAAACTATATTGAAAGCAAGCTCCAAGGGTTCTCTGGACGCCTTAATAAATCTTTTGCGAGGAGAGGTAGAAATGGTGGAATCTTCTGTGGGAGAAATTACAGACAACGATGTAAAACTAGCCAAATCCACAGGGAGTTTAATCGTTGGTTTTGAAGTTAAAGTGGGCAAGGCCACGGTTCAGCTCGCGGAGGCCCAAGGGGTCGCAATATACACTTCTAAAATAATCTACGAACTCTTGGATGCGATCAAAGACCGCAAGAGTAAAGACAAACAAGATTTTGAGGGAGGTGAACTTGAGGTGCTTGCCAAATTCAATGCCACAGCTAATAAACAGACCGTTGGAGGAAGAGTCCTCAAGGGAAAGATGAAAATTGATACTCCAATAATAATAGAACGCGTTGGAGAACCCTTAGGAAAAGGTAGACTCAAAAATCTTCAGATGAGCAAACAGAATGTCAGTGAAGTTGGTCCGGATAATGAGTGTGGTTTGGTGATAGAAACGCAGGTTGGCATAGAACCGGGGGATATACTCAAAATCTCTTTATAAATCGACTCCAAAGCGATACAATAGCCCCGAAAGAAGGCCTGGTTGCTAAGTGGTAAAGCAAGGGACTGCAAATCCCTTATACGGGGGTTCGATTCCCCCCCAGGCCTC
>CAYIAN010000022.1:0-9187 GCA_964361435.1 uncultured Candidatus Saccharibacteria bacterium | reverse complement strand
TAAAGCAAGGGACTGCAAATCCCTTATACGGGGGTTCGATTCCCCCCCAGGCCTCAAACCCGGATATGGGCGGGTGGTGAAACTGGCAGACACGCTTGATTTAAGCTCAAGTGCCGCAAGGCTTGAGGGTTCGAATCCCTCCTCGCCCACGAATGAAAATTAGTCTTTGGACAGATAAGAAATTAATGAAAGGCGCAGAGCCCGTCTTCCTTAAAGGTCACAAGAAAATAGGAGTTTTGTTGTTTCATGGTTGGTCTTCGTCTCCCCAGGAACTCAACCCTGACTATGTTCCGTCCACTGCGAAATATCTGAACAATCTAGGGTACACAGTGTATGTGCCTTTGCGCCTTGGACACGGCACAGAGGGAGAAGATCTTGAAGGTCTTCATTGGAAAGATTGGATTGAGGATGCCCAAAAACATTTTGATCTATTCTCAAAAGAAGTAGATGGAGTAATTGTGGGGGGAATGTCTATGGGAGCACAGTTGGCCCTAAAGATCGCGGAAAAAGAACCGGTGTTGGGAGTAATCGCAATGGGCACCCCCATATTTATGAACCTGAATCCCCTCTTCAGGGTGTGGGCTTGGGTAAATCGTAATAATCATAAAATTATTCATAAAAGATACCTCCATAAAGATAGGGAGATAGCCATGAAGAAAGTTCACTACACCAAGTATCCCGCATATCATTTATATGAAAACGCCAAGGCGAGCTGGGAAACAAGAAAGATGTTGCCTAAGATAATGGCGCCGATATTGATACTGCATTCCATCAACGATAACGTGGTGGATCCCATGAGTGCCAAATATGTGTTCAAAAAGGTTGGGTCTAAAGACAAAAAACTTTTTTGGGTAAAAAACTCGTATCATTCTTTTACCACTGACCGCAATTCTGGGGTAGCTAATAAAGTCATGGGGGATTTCGTTAATAAAATTAATAAACAATGCGTATAGGGATATTCACCAATAACTATAGACCAATAGTAAGCGGTGTGACCGTTTCAATAGATGATTTTCGTGAAGGATTAGAAAAACTAGGACATAACGTTTATATATTCACCTCGAAGTTCGGCGGATACGAAGATCAAAACAAAAATAATTTCCGGTATCCCTCTATCCTAATTGCCAATAAGGCAAAGTACCCTATTCCCCTACCATCTCGTAAAGCCAAAGACTTTTTCCAAGACAAAAAGATTGAGTTAGTACATTCTCAACATCCCTGGGGAATAGGGAGGTATGCCCTTAGGCTCGCCAGAAATCTCGGAGTACCCATTATTTTTACCAATCATACTATATACCCCCTATACATAGATTACTTGCCTAAAATCTTGCCGAGAAAAATATTTGTGAAACTTATAGAAAAAAGCGCTATACGATATGCTAACAGCACAGATGCGGTTGTGGCTCCAACGGAGAGCACAAAAGAATACTTAATTGCAAAAGGGGTCAAGGCGCCGATATATGTTGTCCCATCTGGAGTAGATAAGAGAGTTTTGGACAGAGCACCGGCAGCAAACCTTAGAAAAAGATTTAATATTCCGAGCGATCACACCCTCCTTCTTAATCTATCTCGCGTGGGTCCGGAAAAAAATCTTCCCACAATTCTTGAAGCATACAAGAGAGTGTTTGAAAAGTTTCCTAAGGTAAGTCTGGTTCTTGCTGGAGGAGGAATTTTCTTGGAAAAGCTAAAAAGAATGGCTAGCGATATGGGACTTAGTGAAAAAGTTTTTTTCACGGATGTTGTCCAGATGGAAGAAAGAGGGGGATATTTCAGAGAAGGAGACATTTTTGTTCATTCTTCTTTGAGCGAGACCCAGAGTTTGGTAATAGTAGATTCTTTAATGGTCGGAGTTCCGGTAGTGGCGATTGAGGCCAATGGAGTAAGAGACGTTATTAAGAACGGGGAGAATGGTTTGCTTACAAAAAACAGCGCGGAATCCCTAGCACAAGGCATTCTCAAATTACTAAAAGACAAAAAATTAAGAGCGAAACTTGCTAGGGGAGCTAGCGAAAGTGCAAAAAAATACACGATAGAGACAACTAGCACAACGCTGGAGGCAGTATACAAAAAAGTGCTTGAGGGGAATTAACTTCTTTTAACCGAAATTTTGCGAGCCCTGTCCTTGTTAATCTTTGGGAGGTGAATGGTAAGTACACCATTTTTGAGACTGGAGTAAGCTTTGTCTGGGTCTACTTCCTGGGGAAGAATAACTGACCTAGAAAATCTTCCCCAAAAACACTCTTGGTAGAAATAATCCGCGTCCATTACGTCCATACTTTTCTGGCGCTCTCCGCGGACAGTTACGGAATCACTAGTGGCATCAATTTCTATATCATCTGGGTCAACTCCAGCGATAGTAGATTCAACCACAATTTCATCTTCAGTTTGATATACATCTATCGTCAGTTGTCCCTCAACGTCACTGCCAAGAATGGGTAGTGAAGACTCCTCTTCATATTCTTCGTATCTCTTTTTACGCATCATCCTCATTATACCAGAAATGTTGACTTCATCTGTGGGGGAACCATACTGGGAATACGAGACCCGTTCCTTGAGGAAAATAATGGGTCAGAATGGAGGTGATCTGAGTGATTGCAAACGAGGTGGCAAGCGAACTCTCTAATCGGGAGGAAGAAGCGCTGGATCTTCTGCGAAAGGGCGGTTTTGCTGTCGCTGACGGCGCGACCAGGGGAATCTTTAAGGGGTTCTCCATGAAGAATCCAGTCCTTGTCTCTCACTTGATGCGCCTAGTCGTGTTCTTGGTTCGTACCCGCAAGGCATACGTTACTGCATCTCCTGATCTGGAAGAGGAGAGGGAGGAAGTAGAAGACCACGAACTGATATTGGAGAGGCTGGGTGTTACCAAAGAGAGACTGTTCTCTCTGATGCGTGAGATTGGGAGACTCACGCCAAGAGAGGCGTTACGAGGGGAGAAGGGAAGACCGTAGTGAAGCAAACGAATCGTGTGTAGGCGGTGGAGTGTTCTCCTCACAAAACCGCCTACGCACTCGCTTTTCCAACGAGGTGCCCCCTCGGTTTTTTTATGATCTCAAAGTCCCTGAAGAGGAAGAAAGCGGCCAAAACTAATATTAAGGTGGCGTATATTTTTGCATCCCCTTCAATGCGCAATATGAGGTAGTTGAAGAGAGTATGTAATATCGTGGCATTTACGAGTCCCAAGAAAGGTTTCCCCCTCATCCAGTAGAAGGCAAAGAGTCCGGAACTTATCGCATGGAGGAGAGTCGCTCCAATGCCTCTCACAACGGTTGTCTGTATAACTTCGTGGAACTCAAGAATATTGAAAAGATTAAGGACGTTTTCTATGGCTGCAAATCCTAGGGCAGCGGTAATCATATAAATCATAGCGTCCACCCTCTCGTCAAAATATTTACTGTATTTAATGATTAAATATACAACCGTAAATTTCATGAGTTCTTCAATGAAGGCAAAGGGTATCAATAATTTTGATTGATAAGGAAGCCCTGTTTGGGGAAATTCAGCATTTAGGTATATCTCTGGAGATAAAGACAAAAAAGCGGAAAGTATCCCCCCCAGAAAGATTATTAAAATCATAAATTTCGGTTCTGGATGCTCTCGGTCCTCAAAGAGAAAGAACCCTAACCAGAACATAGGAGCCACTAAACCCAAGAGTACAGATACTTCTGGCATTACCATTTTTGGATCATTAGTAAATTGGCTTCATTCTTTTCTTTAGGAACCCTTCTCCAGACATCCTCCGTGATATATGGCATGAAAGGATGGAGCATCTTCAGTGATTCTTTAAGAATGGTCATTAGAATTGCTTGGGTGGCAACCCGCTCCATCTTGTCTTCTGAGCGAAGTCTTTCTTTTGACTCTTCAATTATCTTATCAGCAAATGTATGCCAAAAGTATTGATAGATGAGCTCTCCTGCCCGGTGAAATTTATATTCTTCTATGTATTTAGTAATCCTAGTTTTAACTTCTTCAAGTTTTTTTAGATGACGCTTATCAGCAGCATTATATTTTGGCTTGGACTTTAGAGTATCGTCATAATTCATCAAGACGAAGCGGGAAGCGTTCCAGATCTTAGTAGTGAAATTCCTATATCCCCTAATCTTGTCTTGAGATGTTTTACTATCACTCCCCGGAGCGGCTCCGATTATCAACGACATACGTACGGCATCTGCACCGTAGAGATCTATCATATCTACTGGGTCAATACTGTTTCCCAATGATTTGCTCATTTTCTTACCGCGTTCGTCCTTTACTAATCCATGGAGGTATACGGTACGGAAAGGGATTTCTCCCAAAAGATAAGTACTCATTAAGATCATTCTTGCTACCCAAAAGAACAGGATCTCGTAAGCGGTTTCGAGAACATTTGTTGGATGATATTCCCTGAGATCTTTTGTGTCCTTTGGCCAACCCAGAGTGGAAAATGTCCATAGGGCTGAGGAAAACCATGTGTCCAGAGTGTCAGGATCCTGCTTCCAGCCAACACTTCTGGGTACGTCCATGCCCACATACGTTTCTTTGTTTTTATACCAAACAGGAATGCGGTGTCCGAACCATATCTGACGAGAGATACACCAGGGCCTTAAGTTATCGATCCAGCGAAAATATTCCCCCTCAAAACGCTTAGGCAAAATCTTAATTTGCCCGTTTTTTACGACGGTACGCATTAACTCTTTGAGCGTTACCTCCGAACCAGCTCTTATTCCGTCAATAGAGGATTGAGGAATTTTGAACTTCTTATCTACATCTATAAACCACTGTAGTTTAGGAAGGGGTTCCACCACTGCCCCCGTGCGTTCAGCGGTGGAGATGTTTTGAGTAATTTCCTCCGTCTTTTTTAGAAGGTTGTTTTCTTTAAGCCACTGCAAGACCATCTCTCTAGCCTCAACGGTTTTTTTACCTTTGATCTTTTCACCCCCAACAGTCATGCGCGCCTTTTCGTCTATAACTTGCTTAAGGGGAATATCGTGTCGGATGGACATTTCGTAATCAACCATACTGTGGGCGGGCGTTACGCCTAAAGCCCCCGTTCCGAATTCCGGATCAATATCTTTATCGGCAATTATCTTGAGCTGCAATTTTTCTCCAACGAAATTCACGTTATAAACTTTACCCACATATTTTTTGTATCTCGTATCCGAGGGGTGAACTGCTACGGCTGTATCCCCCAATTTTGTCTCCGGACGAGTGGTAGCGATGGATATTGGGAAATCTTTACTGTATTTAAATGTATAAAGAAACGCTTTTCTTTCTTCGTGTACCACTTCATCATCTGATATCGTTGTTTGACCCTTGGGATCCCAGTTGACTACTCGGTCTTTGCGGAAAATTAAACCATCATCATGCATTTTCTTGAAAGCGGTGCGGACGGCAAAATTTCTCTTATCATCCAGAGTGTATGCTTCTCTTGACCAGTCCAAAGATGCTCCCATTCTACGAGTTTGATCGACAATTGTTTTATGAGAATCAGTGGCGAATTTCTCGACTAGCTTCAGAAATTCCTCTCTTCCTAGATCGTAACGGGATTGCCCCTTTTCTTTGTATAAAATCTTTTCTACCTTGGATTGGGTGGCGATAGCAGCGTGGTCTACCCCGGGAAGCCAAAGAGTCTTTTTACCCTGCATTCTCGCAAAGCGGGTCATAATATCTTCTATAGTGAGCACAATAGCGTGCCCCATATGAAGTAGTCCGGTTACATTGGGTGGGGGGAGAACCATAGAGAACCTACCTGCGCTTTTTTCAGCTATACCCTTCTTAACTAAATTATCAGGATTGAAGAAACCAGATTTTTCCCAAATCTTGTATATTTCAGGCTCTAGCTTCAGATGATCAAAGCGAGAATCCATATCGAGCTTCATAATTCTCATTATACCCGGGCTTAGCGCCATATCCATTATTGAAAAGAAAGAGAGCCTATTATACTTTATAGACGCCTTGCAAAAGGTTTTTGGCCCCATCGTCTAGTGGCCTAGGACATCAGGTTTTCATCCTGGAAACAGGGGTTCGATTCCCCTTGGGGTCACACAACAAGTTCTCCTAAATAATAAATGGCGTATAATATAGATACTAAGCATTTGTAGACTAATGGGATTGTATAGAAAAACAGAGAGACCGTCAGGTAGCGAAACCTCATTGGAAGATATCGTGGCTTTGGCTGCGCTTGCAGTTGGGGCTTGGGATTTCTGGCAATCAAAACGGGAAGACATAAAAGCGATAGGTGAAGAGGCGGTCGCAGATTTTATAAAACAGCCAGTAGAAGTAACGGCCATTTTAGAAAGCACTATAGCCGCCCTCGGTGAAACGGTACTCGATCGACAGATAGAGAGGTTAGAAGAAAAACTTGGTATTAGAGATAAAAGAGATAGACGACTCAGTAGTATTGAGGAAAAGAGCGAGAGACTCAGAGAGCTTATCGAAAAATCATCTTAGTAAATCGGGAGTTAATATTTAAATATTAGTCATGATCAATCAATTCAAAGACCAGAAAGAAAGATTAACATCCCTAGTTAGAGATTCAATCATTTTTAAAATACTTCCGGAAAAACGTTCTCAGTTTGAAAACGCCATTGCTTCTTTGGAATACAACCAGAAATCAGAAAAGTTAGTGAAAGACATTATAAAGTTTTTTGAGGAAGAACGTACAGTTATTGCTCAAGCATCCGAACTAACTAGGAGCAGACATTCGAGTTAATTTGACAGCCCATCCTGCCTGATGAGGATATTAGCGATCGAAACATCCTGCGATGAAACAGCCGTAGCATTTATTGAGGCTAGGGGAGGATTAAAGAAGCCTCGTTTTAACGTACTGAAAAATGAAGTTTCTTCTCAAATAGAGTTGCACCGCCCATACGGCGGAGTAGAACCAGGGTTGGCGAGAAGAGAGCACATAAAGAATCTTCCTGCGGTTTGTGCGTCTGTCGTTGGGGAAAAGGATTGGAAGGATATTGATGCTGTAGCCATAACAGTTGGACCAGGATTGGAAATAGCCCTATGGGCAGGGATAGATTTTGCCAAGAGCCTAGCGCAAAAATACAGAAAACCTCTTCTGGGAGCCAACCATTTAGAGGGACATCTATACAGCCCACTTCTTTCTTTGAAAGAGAAAGCTAGAAACCCTAAGCTTCCCGCGATTGGTTTGTTGGTAAGTGGCGGGCACACTATTTTGATAGTTTTGGAAAGTATGGATAAATGGAAAAAGATCGGAGAGACGAAAGACGATGCCGTGGGAGAGGCCTTTGACAAGGTAGCGCGCCTTTTGGGGTTTCCGTATCCTGGAGGTCCAGAGATTCAGAGGGTTGCGGAGAAAGGAGATGCGAATAGCATAGATTTTCCAAGGCCCATGCTTAATCAAAAGAACTTTGATTTTAGCTTCTCCGGGCTGAAAACTTCAGTCTTGTATTATCTTCGAGGCAAAAAACTCACTCCCAAATTGAGGGCAGATGTAGCTGCCTCTTTTCAGATGGCCGCGGTAGAGACCTTAATTCAAAAAACCATTAAAGCAGCCTGGGCACACAAAGCCCAATCCATTTTCTTGGCGGGAGGAGTAGCGGCGAATAAACTTTTGAGAGAGACTCTAGCGAAGAGAGCCAAGAAGGAAAGATTGGAATTTTATATGCCGGAATTTAAATATTCCACTGATAATGCTGCTATGATTGCGGTAGCCGCCTATATGAATCACGAAAAGGGCAAGAAATATCGTATTGAAGCCCAAGCTAACTTGAACTTATAATGTATAGATTTTTGGAAATACTTCCTGGAATGCTGGTTTGGATCACCTTAATAGGCATGGTGCTCGCTTCCGCCTACGTTCCGGTTGCTGCGGCTATCTTTATTATCCTTTTCGATATCTATTGGCTCTTGCGTACCGCCACCTTGTCGTTATATCTGACCCTCACTCTCCGCAAGATGCAAGGAAATATGAAAATTAACTGGCTAGAAAAAACCAAAACAATTGAAGGATGGGAAGACGTGTACCACCTTGTACTCTTGCCGATGCATAAGGAATCTTATGAGCTAGTAGAAGAAACATTTATTAGTTTATTAAAAGAGAATTACCCCAAAGAGAAAATAATCATAGTTCTGGGTCCGGAGGGGAGAGCAGGAAAGGAAGCCTTGGGGGTAGCAAAACGTGTTCAGCAGGAGTACGGGAATAAGTTCCGTAATTTTTTGGTGACCCAACATCCTCTTGGGCTGGAGGGAGAAATTCCCGGGAAGGGCTCAAACCAAACCTGGATGGCCAAGGAGATCAAGAGAGAGGTTATAGATAAAGAGGGGTTAAATTATGAGGACATCATTGTTTCGGTTTTTGATGTAGATACCCAGGTGTACCCAGAGTACTTTGGGCGTTTAACTCACGCTTTTTTGACCACAGAAGACAGACAACGCACTAGCTACCAACCCATCCCTCTTTTCAATAACAACATCTTCAAAGCTCCTGTTTTCGCGCGCGTAGTATCTTTATCAGCCACTTTCTATCAAATGATGCAACAGGCGCGCCCCGAGAATCTCGGTACCTTTTCTTCTCATTCCATGCCTTTCAAGGCGTTGGTGGAGATAGGATTTTGGCACAAAAATGTGGTTTCCGAAGATTCCCGCATCTTTTGGCAATGTTATCTTCACTTTAATTCCGACTGGAGGGTAACTCCTTTGGTCTATCCCGTGTCTATGGATGCCAATGCCGCTTCAGGGTTTTGGCAGACGATGATGAACGTATACAAGCAACAGCGTCGTTGGGCTTGGGGGTCCGAGAATATCGCCTACGTCATTACAAGCTTTATTAAAAACAAGAAGATTAAATTCAGGAAGAAGCTTTATTGGACCTTTCACAAGCTGGACTCTTTTTATTCTTGGGCTACGGCTTCTATATTAATCTTTGCCCTAGGTTGGTTGCCTCTGCTTCTGGGAGGAGGCGAGTTCAATAAGACTATTCTTTCGTTTAGCCTTCCGCAGATTACGCAAAACGTTATGGGTCTGGCTACGGTGGGAATTCTTTTGTCCGCCATCTTGGGGGTAATACTTCTTCCTCCTAAGCCCGAGTGGTTTAAGCCCCGCCACTATGTTCTATACCTTCTTCAGTGGGCGCTGCTCCCGGCTACCATGATTCTTTTAGGAAGCTTGCCCGCTATTGATGCGCAAACGAGGTTAATGTTGGGTGGACGTTTCCGCTTGGGTTATTGGGTTACTCCCAAGA
>CAYIAN010000021.1:1243-9235 GCA_964361435.1 uncultured Candidatus Saccharibacteria bacterium | reverse complement strand
AAGGTGACGGACCCGAGGAGGAGATTGAGTTTCGCTTGCCGGATGTAACAGGGGGTATCCCCAAGAAACAACCGGTGGATTTAAGTCAATCATTTTCTTTTCAGTTGCCCTCCGTGATTAAACCCCAGCCCCAGGGGTCTTCAAAGCAGAATATAAAAACAGGAGATAGAATTTTTCATATTGAGCTCGAGAAGATAGACCCAAACCCCCATCAACCTCGCAGACACTTTGATGAAGAGGGCCTCAGAGAACTAGCCAACTCCATTCGCGAGTTTGGCATCTTGCAACCCTTAATTGTTTCAAAGATTGAGGAAGAAATCGATTCCGGCCAGAGCGTGCGATACGAATTGATTGCCGGAGAGAGGAGGCTTAAAGCAGCCAAGATATTGGGGCTTCCGACAGTCCCCGTGATTGTACGAAACGCTGCGCTGGACGTTGAGAAGTTGGAAATGGCCGTTATAGAGAATATCCAGCGCACGGATTTAAATGCCATAGAATCAGCGAGAGCCATGGCGAGACTGCAGGATGAATTCGGTATGACTCAAAGAGAAATTGCCAGCAAGCTCGGGAAAAGTAGAGAATCGGTATCCAATACAGTACGCCTCCTCAGCCTCCCTTCTGAAATTCAGAACGCGGTAGCGGAGGGAAAGATAAACGAGAGTCAGGGTAGAGTGCTTTTGTCCCTCGAAGATCCCAAACTCCAAAGTTCTATTTTTGCCGAGATTCTAAAGGACAATTTAAGCGTACGCCAGTTAGAATCAAGAATTCGCAAGGTTAAGAATACATCGATTAATACAGGAAATGGGGAAAAGGAAAATTCTTTTGCAGATGTAGAGACCAGAGCGCTCCAAGAGCAGTTAGAAGAATTTCTAGGAACCAAGGTGGAAGTAATGAGAGATGGAAAAAGTGGCAAAATCGTGATTAACTTTTATTCCCAAGAAGAGCTAAACGCAGTTTTGAAGAAGTTCTTCAAACAAAACGGTAGTCAACCTTTTTAACTTCCTTTAGGGCCTTAATTTTGATGATCAACTTCATGATTTTTGTTTTATCATTGGTCTCACAAACTATTTTGACGAATTGTACCCCTCGTTTGGGTTCAGATTGTACTTTGGTAACGTTGACATGAGATCGAGATATGATGCCGGTTATATCATTGAGCAAGTCCATACGATTAATGGCGGTTACCCTAAGCTCCACGTGTACTTTTCGCTCGATACGCAAATTGTGGCGTGTACCTTTGAGGGCATTTTTTATTTGATTCCGCGCGTTGCTGGTGATGGCAAAGTTTAACCAATCGGATGAGGGCTTCTTGCCCTTTTGGGTCATGATTTCTACGATATCGCTGGATTTAAGTTTGTAATCCAGGGGAGCTATATCCCCATTCACTTTGGCGCTTATGCACTGATTGCCAATTTGTGAGTGAATGTGGTAGGCAAAATCTATAGGTGTGGCACCCTGAGGAAGGTCAATAACATCTCCCCTTGGAGTGATGGCAAAAATGCGGTCTTTCAAAAAGTCTACTTTTAAAGAGTCGATAAATCCTTCGGAGTTGGTAGTTTCATTTTGCCAGGAGCGTAGCTGTTCCACCCACTTGATTTCCTGAGAGGCAGCCTTGATAGCCTTTTTACGGGTATAATTTTTGGTGCCCTTGCTCTCTTCGTACGCCCAGTGAGCAGCGATACCGTTTTCAGATTCACGGTGCATCTGCTCGGTGCGTATCTGAAATTCAACTAAACGGTTGTCTACGCAAATAACCGTTGTGTGGATACTCCTGTATCCATTTGGTTTCGGGATAGCTATGTAATCCTTGATGCGCCCGGGCATAGGGGTCCAAAGGTTGTGGATTACCCCCAATGTGGCGTAACAATCCTCAACATTTTTTACAATAATGCGAAAAGCAACCAGATCATATACTCGATCTATGTCCATTTCATATCTTAAAAGTTTTCGGTATAGACTAGCGTAACGTTTGGCTCTGTAATCCAGTGATACCACTTCTACCCCTGCTTCTTTAAGGGCCTTCTCTACTGAAGGGCGAATGCGGTCTAGGTACTTTTCCATGGACTCGTATCGGTACTCCAGCTTTTTAATGAGCCAACGGTACTCACTAGGGTAAGTATAAGGGAAGGCTAGATCCTCAAGCTCGCCGCTGATCTTTTGCATTCCTAGTCTGTATGCCAAAGGGGCGTAAATATCCATGGTTTCTAGAGCGATGCGGGCACGCTTTGGCGCAGGCAGAGCGTCTAGGGTGCGCATATTGTGTAGTCTATCGGCTAATTTTATAAGTAGCACCCTTAGATCCTGTGCCATAGCAAGGATCATTTTACGTAGATTTTCCACCTGACGTTCGTGTCCGCGGTACTTGACGTGGCTAATTTTGGTGACTCCATCCACCAAGGAAGAAACTTCCTCTCCAAACTCCGCTTTGAGTTCTGCTTCCGTAGCCGGGGTGTCTTCCACTACATCGTGTAAAAGACCGGCGGCTATTGTGCTCTCATCCAATTTCCAATCAATAAGGGTACGCGCCGTTTCAATGCAGTGATTGATATAAGGTTCACCGTTTTTTCTCTTGTGTCCCAAGTGCGCTTTGCTCGCAAAAACGTATGCCTTTTCAATAAGGGGAGTTGTCTGCCCGAAAGGAGTTTTTTTGTTAGCTTTACTAACCTGTCTGTCTTTTGCCATCTTCCCTAGAAGTATTAGTCAAAGAGGGCTTCGTAGGCAAGAGTTACTCGATATTTATTACAGCTGGAGTGCGGTTCAGAGCTTTCAATACTTGTTGATACCCCTCCAAGTCAAACTTCAAATCCGATTCACCATTTTCCTTGGGAACAAAAGCTTTAAACAAATTATTACTTAGAAAAACTATTAAAGAGATAGTAACTACTATCATTATTACGGTGAGAGTAACTGAGGCCGCCAAGAGCCACCCATCAAAACCAGATTTAATCTTTCCTTGCGTTTTAATCACGGAAGAATATTAATCCCTGAATATCGGCCTTAAAGGATGCGCTACCTGTTTGAATTGTAACATCCAAACCCTCCACTCTTATTACAAAGTTCCCCTTCTCCAACTCTTCCAGGAAAGCCATAACATTGGCGTACGGTCCCGTGATCGAGAGCGTAAAGGCGCTGTAACCAGCTTCGGCCCCTGCTGGGCTCACCTCTCCTCCATTGAAGCTAAAGTGCTCATCTACGCCACTTTCAGTAGCTAGGGTGTTTATGTACCTGGGAAATATGACTAACTCATCTCTTTTAGGAAGCAAGGAGTTCAATTCATCAAGGGCCGGTTGAACCTCTTTGGCCGTGGCGCTCAGATCCGCAAGTTTTGAGATGGAATTAATACGCGATCCAATTTCCGTTCTTTGGTCTTGGATCTGTTGGGCTTTGTCTTTAATCTCTTTTCCCAGAAAGGACAAGATCATGACAATGAAGACCAAAAAACCAAAGAGCACGGATAGATTGACTATCACTTTGGGAGCGAAATATTTGCCAAGGTCAATTTTCGCCATGTACCAATATGATATATTAATAGACGTCTCTATGCTATACAAAACTCTTAAGTTTGAGGATCCTGGATATCCAAAACTTTTAGGTGAAATAACGGATGCACCCTCTAGTATATATGTGAGGGGGCAATTGAGGCTCGATAAGCCTTTGATCGCGATAGTCGGGACGCGTAAAGCCACACGCGAAGGGGAGAAAATAGCCGAAGAATTTGCGGGAGATCTCGCCAAAGCGGGTTTTGGGATAATAAGCGGTCTAGCTTTGGGAATAGATGCGGCCGCCCACAAAGGGGCCCTTAGCGTTAAAGGAAACACTATCGCTGTTTTGGGCAATGCGATAGACGAAGTCTATCCCCTTGAGAATAAGGGGTTAGCTGATCGCATTATCAAATCTGGGGGAGCCATTATTTCAGAATATGGCCCGGGGGAGCCCATAGAAAAAAACAATTTTATTGAGCGCAATAGGATTATCAGCGCCCTGTCCATAGCCGTTTTAGTGATAGAAGCACCCGTGCACTCAGGCGCTTTGATCACGGCGCGTATGGGAGGAGAACAAGGCAAAGATGTGTTTGTAATTCCCGGGTCTGTGGGTAATCCGAACTTTGAAGGGTCTCATAAATTAATTAGAGACGGAGCAATTTTAGTGAGTTCCGTAAAAGATATACTGGAGGATCTCAATTTGACATGATCCTTTATCTCAATAAACTTGAGCCGCGCATAGGTTAATTTCCGAAATAATGAAATTAGTAATCGTAGAATCGCCGACCAAGGCCAAGACTCTCAGTGGCTTTTTGGACAAAGAGTACAATATTGAATCCTCGTATGGGCACGTTAGAGATCTGCCTAAGGGACAGTTGGGAGTAGATACGGAGAAAAAGTTTGAACCTAAGTACGTTATTCCTCGTAAAGCCCAAAAGAACTTAAATAATTTAAAGAAAATGGCGAGTACCGCTCAAGAGGTTATCTTAGCTACCGATGAAGACAGGGAGGGAGAGGCTATTGCCTGGCACTTAGCCGAAGCGTTGAATTTAAAGCAAGACCCCCAAAGGATTGTTTTCCATGAAATCACCCGATCGGCGATTGAAAAGGCTCTAGAGGAGCCCAGGGGCATCAATAAAGACCTAGTGGATGCCCAACAGGCGCGCCGCATCATAGATCGACTGGTGGGGTACAAGCTTTCACCTTTCTTATGGAAAAAGGTTCGGGGAGGATTGTCTGCGGGGAGAGTCCAATCTGTAGCCTTGAAGCTTATCGCCGACAGGGAAAATGAGATTCGGGAATTCAAGCCTCAAGAATATTGGTCAGTACAAGGTATTTTCGAAGGGGCGGGAGAGAAATTTGAGGGAGAGTTGGTTAAATGGGACGGGCGCAAGATAGATAAGTTTGACGTTAAAACCGCAAGAGATGCGCAGTTGGTGGCGAACGATATTAAAAAGGGGAAAGCATCTATCTTTTCTGCTGCCAAAAAAGAAATGGCTCGCAGGCCGCTTCCTCCATACATCACGAGTACTCTCCAGCAGGATGGATCAAGGAAGCTAGGGTTTAGCTCAAAGAAAACTATGGTTATCGCCCAGAAGCTTTATGAAAACGGGCACATAACTTATATGCGCACGGATTCAGTAAACCTCTCAAAGGAATCTACCTTTGCGGCCAAGAAATGGTTAACAGAAACCCTCGGAGAAAAGTATGCCGGAGTTGCCCCCCGCTTTTACAAGGGGAAATCAAAGCTGGCTCAAGAAGCCCACGAGGCCATTAGACCGACCAATCCGTTTGTTACGCCCGAGACTATCAAAGTTTCCAGCGACGAGGGACGTTTATACAACCTTATCTGGAGGCGCTTTATGGCATCCCAGATGCCGGATGCAAAGTTCGAGACAGCCACTTTGGACGTGAAGGTTGACGGAAGTAAGAGTAAATATATTCTACGGGCCAATGGGAACAGGATGCTCTTCGATGGATTCCTCAATATCTGGCCCTCTAAGATTGAGGAGAAGAGTTTGCCGAGTTTGGATAAGGGAAGTGAGGTAAAAGTTCTCGATTGTTTAACCGGCCAACATTTTACTGAACCGCCAGCGAGATACAACGAAGCAAGCCTCATTAAATCTCTTGAAGAATACGGCATCGGCAGGCCCTCCACGTATGCTCCGATTATTTCCGTTATTCAGGATCGGGGGTATGTGGTAAAGGACCAGAATAAACGTTTTGTGCCGGAGGAAATAGGGGAGATAGTGAGCGATCTTCTGTCAAAACATTTTCCTCAAATCGTAGATGTAAGCTTCACAGCCAACATTGAAGAAAAATTTGATGAGATAGCCAACGGTCTGGAAAACTGGCAGGAGATGATAGGGAATTTTTATGGACCCTTTGTGGAAAATCTAGATAAGAAATATGCGGAAGTAAAAAAAGACAAAGCTATGCTAGAACAACCCACTGATATTGAATGTGACAAGTGTGGACGCAAGATGGTGATTAAACACGGCCGGTTTGGGAAATTTATGGCCTGTCCTGGATTCCCCGAATGCAAGAATACCAAAAATATCAAGCAGGAGGCAGAGAAGATTGATATGCAATGCCCCGAATGTCACGAGGGCGATATCGTAGTACGGCGTACCAAGAAGGGAAGAACTTTCTATGGATGCGGCAGATACCCAGATTGCAAATATGCTTCCTGGAAAAATCCCAAAGAAGGGGAGTCCTTGCCCAAATAAAGCCAGTTAAGATAAGCTATAGAACTGCGGGCGTGTAGCTCAGTTGGTTAGAGCGCAGTCCTGATAAGACTGAGGTCCCTGGTTCGAGACCAGGCACGCCCACAAAGCATTTGACAGTATAGTTTATATATGGTATATTTCCCGTAAGTTCTTTTCAATCAGTATTCTGTCAAATAGTTGAGTATGGTCATAGCCAAGAGGTTTTAGGGAAAACCCCTGAAGCCTCCTAGCTATGACCATACGGGTTATATGCTCCCGTCTCGGAGAAGAGGCAAAACGATTCGGGCAATGTAGCCTGAGGAGGAAAAAAATGTGTGACTTTCTCACCAAGGACGAGACTCCTGGGCGCCTCAACGCGCTCGTCAAGGAGATCGGCGGACTCGAGGTGATGGATGGGATCCTTAAGGGGACCATCCGCTTCGAGATCGTCGAGCAGTGGTTCCTCACGTCCGTCGGTGAAATCACCATCCCGGCGGTGAAGAACCCGCGCAGCCCGCGCGAGCTCCTGCAGACCCGCAAAGGTCTGTGGGTGTCGGACGACTTCAAGAAGTTCGTCCTGCCCCACATCGGGTCGGTCGAGGAGACTCCGGAGCTCACCCTTTCCGTGTCGAACCTGGCCAAGCCGGCCAACGACGCGGAGATCATGGGTGAGGCCGGGGGACCCATGGACGCGACCACCTTTGGTCACGCCCTAGTCCATCTGCTCTCCCAGCAGCCAAACGGTGAGGAGGGCTTCCTCCCCACCGACGGACGTTGGATCATCGTCCTCGTCCGTGCCGGCGGCGAGGTCTTCGCGGTCTCCTTCTGCTGGAGCGACGTCTGCCGGGAGTGGCACGTGGATGCCCGTCGGCTCGACGACGATCGCTGGGGTGAGGGCGGCCACGTGATGTCCCTCGCAACTGCTTGAGACCTTGGACCCTTGGGCTTCCCCTCCACCACTTGTGGTGGAGGGGAAGCCTCGGGTCGTTTGTTTTTTATACTCACACATTTTGATATCCTAATAGCGGAGTTTTCATATTACCTCGGCTACGGTTTGGGCAGAGAATTCTGGATACGCCAACTGTCAGAATCTTATTGAGTCATGACTCATAAGAGAGTGCAGGGAGTGTATTCCCAAAAAACGAAAAGCAGTTGGTAGTTGGGGTTGGCGAGCTAAAGGCTCCACATACGATACAGCTCGGAGAGCGTTCGATGAGTAGTGGTGCAGATGACCCCAGCTATGGTTTCAGGCGAGGTCTTCGCGGTCAACTTCAACTGGAACGACGTCAACCGGAAGTGGAACGTGAATGCCCGTCGGCTCGACGACGATCGCTGGGGTGAGGGCGGCCACGTGATGTCCCTCGCAACAACATACGTTTCTCCTACTTCTTATGAGGTGGGAGTTTTCTTTTTTAGACTCTTATTCCAGCCGCCAAGCATTTTACCTACCTCTGAAAGGAGTCCCCCTAGATGTATATACTTTTTATTGTCGAGCGCATGGATTCCCC
Organism: uncultured Candidatus Saccharibacteria bacterium; assembly: GCA_964361435.1. Classification (GTDB taxonomy): domain Bacteria; phylum Patescibacteriota; class Minisyncoccia; order UBA6257; family Colwellbacteraceae; genus GWA2-46-10. The sequence goes on along the minus strand of CAYIAN010000021.1, from coordinate 1,537 downwards.
AAGCTAACTGTAGAAGAAGTTTTAGGAGATCCACCCGAGAGATGGTTTTCTCTAGTTTTTCTATCTTCTTATCTTCGACCGCATAGCTCGCCAGGAAGCAATGTTCAATTGCATCTAGGAACACTTTATCAATCCTAGAACCGAGAGTATAGCGATTCTGTTTCGGGAAGTGACTCAGATATATTTGCCACAGAGCGTATGCGTCCTTTAACTTTAAGACGGCAGGAACTAGTCTAGCCTGCCGAGGTTCCGGGGGGGGGTTAAGTGATCTATATTCGTGAAAAAGCGACTTAG
>CAYIAN010000021.1:0-1233 GCA_964361435.1 uncultured Candidatus Saccharibacteria bacterium | reverse complement strand
CCCCCCCCCCCCACCCCCGCCCCACCCCCCCCCCCCCCCCCCCCCCCCCCCCGCCCCCCACCCCTCCCCCCCCCCCCCCCCCCGCCCGCCCCCTCAAGTGATCTATCTTCGTGAAAAAGCGACTTAGTCATAACTTTGCAGATGTAATTGGCACAGACAACCTTCTTTGTGCCTGGTCTGAATTTCTGATAGGGAAAAAATCAAGGCCGGATGTTCAACGTTTCCAATTCTACCTCATGGACAACATCCTTGCACTTCATAGAGAGTTGTCAGGTAGGATATACAAGCATGGCCAGTACTCAACCTTCCGTGTAGCCGATCCCAAGCCCCGTATTATCCACAAGGCCTCTGTTAGGGATCGTCTAGTCCACCACGCCCTATACAGGAAGCTATATCCCTTCTTTGATAAAGTCTTCATTGCGGACTCATATTCTTGCAGGAAGGGCAAAGGCATACACAAAACTATTAACAGATTTAGACAGCTCGCATACAGGGAAAGCAAAAATCATACTCACACCTGTTGGGTCCTAAAATGCGACATCAAACAGTTCTTTGCGAGCGTGAATCATAGGGTATTACTAAATATCTTAGATGAGTATATCCGAGACGAAGACGTATATAAACTCTGCAAAGAGGTTATAGAGAGTTTCCACTCTACGGATAAGGGCATAGGTCTCCCCCTCGGCAATCTTACCTCCCAGCTGTTTGTAAATATTTACATGAACGAGTTCGATCAGTTTGTGAAACACAAACTAAAAGCTAAATGCTAAATGCTACGTCCGCTACGCAGATGATTTTGTCTTCCTGTCTCGTGATAGGGGTTTCCTTGAGGGGTTGATTCCTGAAGTGGCAGATTTTCTCAAACAACGCCTTCACCTCACAGTCCACAAAGTCTCTATACGCACTGTTGCCTCAGGTGTGGATTTTCTGGGCTGGGTTCATTTCCCTGACTATAGAGTGTTGAGGACCTCCACCAAGCGGAGGATGTTCAGGAATCTTCAGATGAATAGTGCGAATGAAGCAACCACTCAATCGTACCTGGGTCTCTTAAAACACGGGAATGCATATAATTTGAGACGAAAGATACTGTCCGGAGGGTCCACTATTGAAAATAGTTATTGATAACATCTACACTATTCACAGGGTAAGCGGCCCAAGAGTAGGGCAATTAGCTCAGCGGTAGAGCGCTGCCTTCACACGGCAGAGGCCGCAGGTTCGAAACCTGCATTGCCC
>CAYIAN010000020.1:0-9365 GCA_964361435.1 uncultured Candidatus Saccharibacteria bacterium | reverse complement strand
TACTTCTTTTCATTGGTTTGATAGTGGGCTTGATAGCCTTGGCGATTATTATTCCGGTGTATCAATTAGTGGGACAAATATAGAAAAATATGAAAAGACAAAACGGTTTTTCACTTATAGAGTTGCTCTTGGTTATAGGAATAGCCGTTATTCTTGCGGCCGTAGCGACAACTAACTATCTGAACTATCGCATCAGAGTAGTTATAGAAAAAGAAGGAAGTCGGGCCGTGGAGTATTTTAGAGAAGGCATTGGAAAAGCGCGCTCCCAACAAGATGGTGTTACTTGGGCGATTAACATAAACAATGGAGAAAACGATTACTATGAACTACTAAGCGGAGGCGCCACCGGTACGTCTGTTGGTAGAATATATTTGGATTCGGGGGTTACTTTTACCGCGACTACCTCGAGCTCCACATCCGTTATAACCGGAGGCCCCACGATAACCCCCATACCTTCACAGATAAATATTGGTATGATAACCACTAACGGAGTTTTTCGTGAAGAGATCACGATAAAAACCAACGGTCAGGTAACTAGGGATAAACAATATTAAAGAGGGTATGAAATTTGGGGACTATATAAAATCGAATAAAGGTCAATCTGTATTTGAAATATTGATAGCTATAGCTATTGCCACTTTGATTGTGGGCTCAAGCGTAACGGCCATTATGGTCTCTATGCGCTCAGGGACCATCATGGTTATTTCTCAGAAAGCTTATGGCATAGCCAACGGAGACTTGAATAATGTGCGTTCCTTCTCGGAATCCAACTGGGCAGGTTTATATACACCACTTGGTACGCAAAATAAAGGCAGCGCATATCCATACCACCTAGCTGTTACGGCATCTAGCTCTACGTCGACCACCTTGGGAATGACTAATGGCACAACGACGGTTAGCTTTACTTCCACCTCAACCGGGGAAAATATCGATTACACAAGCTGGTTTACAATCGATAATGTGTCTAGAAGTTCTAGTAACTGGATTGGGTCTGGGACGAATGACCCCACTACGCAGAAAATTACAGCTCACGTAAGTTGGGTAGTTAGTGGAGAAACAAAACAAATAGATTTGGCCACCTATATTTCAAAGATTAGAACCAATTCGATTTCTTACACTAAATGGGATGGTTTTAGCGGAGTGACGACCCCCGTGACCAAATCAACAAACGATTACTACAGTATTGCTGGCAATGCAACCATTACAGCCAATGGAACAATCACTTACTAGAGATGGTAAAAACTAAACTGAACAAATACATTAAATTCATCTCGATTCTTCTAATGGTAGTACTGGCTCGCTCCGCCTTCGGAGTAGACTCTAATATACATAGCACCAATAAATGGGCGTGGAACGATATCGTCGGTTGGATAAATTTTTACGGAACCGCCGGTGAAGGAGCAAAAGTAGACGACAATAAGGTAAGTAGGTGGGGTGTTATCGACGACAATACCAGCACTTACGTGGCGCTTCACTGTATCGCTGTGCCTACTTCGGGGGTTAACGATTGTCCTCCTAATTTCGGAGTGCTTAATGATGATGGCGCTCTTAGCGGTGATGCTTGGAGTGATGAGTACGGTTGGATTAGCTTTGCCGGTACTTCTCCTAGTTATTCAGTGGCTATTGACGCTACTGGCGATTTTCAAGGATTTGCGTGGAATGGCGTCATTGGTTGGATCAGTTTTAACTGTGCTAACGACCACGACCCTGGTACGGCTGGTACGCAATCGCGTTGTGCCTCATCTACCTATAAGGTAAACACTTCATGGCTTCCCAGTAGTACTCCAGTCATTTCTGAGCACTATCTGGAATCAACTACCTTTGATACAGGGTCCAGTAATGGTTTCGCGATAAATTCAATTTACTGGGAAGGCACTTTAGCCTCGAGCACCAGTATAGGATTTCAGTTGGCTGTGGCGACATCCACGAATTTTACGGGCGTAAATTTTTTGGGTCCGGATAACTCTGTCTCTACCATCTATGCTGCGGCTGATTCTGATGGAGGAGAGGCTATACCAGTATATAGCACTTATCATCATCCCTTTGAGAGTGGTTATAGATATTTTCGGTATAGGGTATATCTAGACAAATCATTTACTAGCCCCGTGGTTACTAAGGTAAGCATTAACTGGATGAAATGATGAAGTTTAAGGTAAATAATGCGCAAGGAGTCTCGGCGTTACCCACCATACTTCTACTCTCGGGAATTATTCTGGAAGTTGTGGTTGGAGGCTTAGCTGTCGCTCACTTTTTCAGCAGGAGTCTCCTAAGTGAACAACTTTCGGCAAAAGCATTAAAGGTGGCAGAGGCCGGTGCACACGATGCGATCTCGAGGATAAACGACTATATAAATTGCCCAGACTACACATCCACTAGTGCCAACGACGCTGCTAATTCAAGCAAGTGGTGCCCAAGTCTTTATAAATTCGTAGTCGATAGCGATTTACCAGATGCGTGTGTTTCTATAGGCGCTATTACTGGCGGCAAGATGACAATTTATTCCAGGGGAAGCGCTTTTCTTAGGTATAAAACTATAAAAGTCATTTTGGGGATAACGACTACAGAAGCCAGAGTCGAGGTACAATCATTTAAGGAGGTCGCGACTCCAAATGGAGTTTTCGATAGTAGTTGCGATCAATCATGAAAAAGTTTTTAGATCAATTAAATAGTTTAGTAAGTAAACTCATCCCAAAACTTGAGGTTTTTGGTTTGGAGATATCAGACGGGTTAGTGAGGTTCTATGATATCGGGAGGGATAAGAATAAAACCAGACATATACTTTTGCGCTTGAACCCAGGGACAGTGGTTAATGGGCGCGTAGTTAACGTAGAAGCACTTCAGGGTGTCCTAACGGAACTGCATAAACGCGTGTCTAGCAGCCCCAAAAAGTTGGTTAGTGTAGTCGTATCTATTCCCATAAACAATATATACATCCAGCCTTTTAATCTGCCGATGTTGGCTAAGGACAATCTAAAGGAATCGGCAGAACTTAATATGCGAATGATATCTCCGATAGATGTGTCCAAGTCGTACTATGACTGGCAGAAGATCGGGGAAAACTTATCAAAAGATCAACTAGATATGGTGGGCGCTTTTGTGTCGAGAGATGTGACGGATAAATTTATTGACGTTCTGCAGGGGGCTAACTTTAACGTGGCTGCGGTAGAATTCAGCTCTTTAAGTCTAGTAAGGGCTGCCCTCAAAAATGGCTTTACTAGTATAGGGGTTCCCAGTTTGATTTTGCAGATGGACCAAGGGGGCTTAGGTTTCGCTATTAGCCACATGGGTGGATTGTATTTTCATCAGTTCACTGAATGGGACAGGTACAAAGACGGGGGCAAGAACATAAATGTAAATAAATTTAAGGAAGGAGTAGTAGATGAAGCGAGGAAGTTAATCAACTTCTATCTGACCAATTTTAAAACAGAGGATATTAAGAATATCTTGGTTGTTGCAGAGAACTTCACCGAAGAAGTAAAAGCAGCGTTACAAAACGGTCTTCCGGGCGTGCAAGTCAAAACAGCCAGCTTCAATGAGATAAACAGTGCTCACGGAGCGTCCCTTAGGGGCAAAATCGCTCGCTCCCAAGACGCTTCTATTAGTTTGACCAATCTAAGTGCAATAGATGTGTTCCATAGAGGTCAAGTAGCTAACTTCATATCAATCTGGCGTAATCTATCTTTTACAACCTTTGGCTTTCTCCTCATTATATTTTTGAGTTCTGCTTTATTACTCCAGCGAACCGCTGAGGAGGTGAGGAGTAACGATCCATTCGCTAACCAGAATAAAAGTAATATGGAGTTAGTCAAACTCGAAAAACAGGTCGAAGAGTTTAATAGCAATATAGGAATGCTGCGGACGCTGAGTTCCAAAGGAGGTACCGCTTACTTAATAGCCGATAAGCTTACCGGTTTAATGGCTGCAATCGTAGATTTGAGAAGAATGACTATTAATATGAACAGTGGAAATATCACCATAGGGGGTTCATCTAAAACAGAGGAATTAGCGAGAACTTTTAAGGATAGGCTTGAAAATGATGGTCAGTTTGTTAACGTAAATCTTCCGCTTCGAGAGTTTAGACCCCGAGTTGACGGCAGAGTAGAGTTTTTAATTGAGATGAAGTTAAAAAATCTTGATGCTTGAGAATACTTCCTTAAGGAGCGAGAGTCCTTGTCTCGATATCGGTTTCAAAATAAATTCTCCCGCTTTCCCCTTTTGGGTTTCGCGTACTCCGATTTTTAACCTAGAAAACTCTTGAGTTTTAAGGTGATCAATAATGGATTGCACTCCGTTGTGACCCGCAGATCCTTGGTTGAAAGAGTTTTTGTATTCTCCCAATGAGAGGTCGCTGTCATCGTGGGCTACAAGCAAATTCTCCGGTTTGAGATTAAAGTATTTAAGCGCTTTCTTCGCGACCGTTCCGGAATTATTCATGAAGGTCAGGGACTTGACGAATATTAGACCCCCTTCTTTGGAGAACTCGAAGTTACGGCATTTTTTAAAGGGACCCTTTGCGACGTGGTCTACGTATAGTTGGCCTGCGTTGTGGTAGGTAGAGACATATTCTTCGCCTGGGTTTCCCAAACCAAAGATTAACTTAATATCCCCCCCGATCGGTTTTGAGAATTTACTTTTGGGGCGTGAGAAAAAAGGCTTGAACATCAATTTCAATTGTATTAGAATTGCCCTCGATGAGGCAATTCCTGCTCTCCTTCCTGGAGATATTAGAGGTCGTGATAGTGGCCGTTGTGTCTATCTATCTGGTTTACGCTTTTGTTGCTCAACCCTTTAAGGTTGACGGGAAAAGCATGGAGCCAAACTTTTCTACCGGTGATTACTTAATCGTCGATGAAATTACATACCGTTTCCGGGAACCATCGAGGGGGGAAGTGGTAGTGCTTCACAATCCCACCAACGAAGCAGAGTTTTTCATAAAACGGCTTATCGGCTTGCCTGGGGAACAAGTACTGGTATCAGACAACAAGGTCTTTATAGACGGGAAGCGAGTTGATGAAGAATATCTTCCGAGGGGCATTTCCATGTCCGATACCCCACCATTTCAACTCGGGGAAGAAGAGTTCTTTGTGATGGGGGACAACCGTCAGAGCAGTTTCGATTCAAGGAACTGGGGTCCTTTGGGGAAACATCAGATAGTGGGGGTGGTGCGCATAAGGTTCTGGCCGTTTGGGGAGATAGAAACGTATAAACCTGCAGAGAATGTTTAGACAAAAAAAAGTAACCAATACTCCAATTAAAAAGAGCATCAAGAAGGCCGAGTTTCCTCCTTTGCGTAAAAAGGTGGTTTTCCAATCCCCTCGGGGCATGCACGATATTTTGCCCGGCGATTGGCAGATATTAACTAAATTTTACGGCAAGGCGGCTGAGATTTTGGAGTTTTATGGTTTTTCGAGAATTGAAACTCCCATCGTGGAAGAGAGGGATCTTTTTGTGCGTACTGTTGGAGAACATACTGACATAGTGGAGAAGGGGATGTATGCACTGCGGAGTAAGGGAAGAGAGGATTTAGTTTTGCGCCCCGAGATCACAGCGCCGGTTGTGCGCAGTTACCTGGAACACGGCATGCACCGTCTTCCTCAACCTCAAAAACTTTATTATTTCTCTCAAGTTTTCAGATATGAAAAACCTCAAGCGGGAAGATTTCGTCAGTTTTGGCAAGTGGGGGCGGAAACGTTAGGGGGAGAGAGTGATCCGATTCACGATGCCCAGATGATCATTGCCTTTTATAAACTGATTGAAAATTTGAAGCTTGGGAATGTAGTGGTGGGAATTAACAGTATCGGCGGAGCAAGTGATAGACAAAACTACAAGAAAAAACTTGTAGATTATTACAGGAAACACTCTAGAGAGATCTGCAGGGATTGTGCTAGGCGCATTAAGACCAACCCCTTAAGAGTATTAGATTGCAAGGTAAAGGGTTGCCAAGCGGTAAAGGAGGACGCTCCCATCATCCTCGATCATTTAGCGAGTGTTTCCAAGACCCACTTCAAGCAAGTTTTGGAGTTTCTCGACGAGTTATCCATCCCCTATATCCTAAAGCCCAATTTGGTGAGGGGTTTAGACTACTACAACCGTACCGTCTTTGAAATATATGTATCTGAAGAGGGACGGGAAGATCTTGCTTTAGTGGGAGGAGGACGTTACGACTATCTCGCAGAACAACTGGGGGGGAGACAGACTGCGGGGGTCGGAGCGGCTATGGGTGTGGAAAGAATAGTGGAATTGATCAAGGAGAAATACCCCGACTACGGGTCCATTCGTTTGAGGAAAGAGGTATACCTGGTACACGTTGGAGCGTTAGCCAAAAAGAAAAGCGTTTCTCTTCTTGAAGAGTTAAGGAGGGGAGGAGTAAATGTGGTGAGCAATTTGGGGAAGTCGTCTTTGTCTGCCCAGCTTGAGGCAACCAACAAGGCAGGTGCGCCTCTGGCTCTCATTTTGGGACAGAAAGAGGTGTTTGAAGAGAGTATTATCATTCGCGATATGAAAATGGGCACCCAGGAAACAGTGCTTCTGGACAAGGTTGTGGGAGAGATTAAAAAAAGACTTTAGATGTGTATTTTTTGTTCCATTGTCGCTGGGGAAATTCCGGCACACAAGTTGTATGAAGACGAGAAAACGCTCGCTTTTCTGGAGATAAATCCATCAGCTCCCGGCCACAGCATGGTTGTGCCTAAAAAGCATGTAGAAGATTTTATGGACTTAAATGGGGAATTGATAGTTTTGATTATGGGTACTGTTCAAAAGGTAGCAAAAATGATAGAAAAGGCCCTAGGGGCGGATAATTTTACAATAGGAATCAATAGCGGTAAGATTGTCGGTCGCCACGTAGAACACGTGCATGTACACATCATTCCGCGGTTCCCTGACGACGGGGGACATTATATTCAAGGAGTGGTAAATAAGCCCCTAGAGGGCACGCTCGAAGAGCTAAAAGAAAAAATAGTCAAGCATGGCAATTAATATTAACTTGAGAAAAAAGGACGGAGAGTCTAACAACTCCCTCGTTTATCGTTTCACCAAAAAAGTAATGCAAAGCGGGGTTTTGCGGGAATTTAAAAGCAAGCGTTATCACGATCGCGCCGTTAACCGCGGCAAGCGTCGGGTTTCGGCGCTCCAGCGCGGGAAGAAAAGAGAGGAGATAAAACGTGCCAAGCGCATGGGGACCTTCAAGACCTAAAATGGGACTTTTAGTAAAACTGCAGGAAGATTTAAAAGTTTCGCTTAAAGGGGGTGATCACGAAACGGTGGGTACTATTCGCATGCTCCAGGCTGCGATTCAGAACGAACACATTGCTAAGGGGAAAGACAAAGAGCTTACTGATGAAGACATTATGGCGGTGTTGCGTAGGGAGGCCAAAAAACGCCGCGAATCGGCAGATATTTTTGCAAGTGCCGACAGACAAGAGCTAGCTAACAAGGAAGAGAAAGAACTGACGCTCATCAAAGGATACTTGCCTCCGGAGCTATCCGAGGCAGAAATTGATGCAATAGTTTCAGAGGTAGTTTCAGGAGGGCAGGGCGACTTTGGAAAAGTGATGGGCGCAGTTATGGCAAAAATTGCTGGCAGGGCGGATGCGGGCAAAGTGAGTGCGACCGTCAAGAGAGCATTGGGAGGGTAAAAATGATTATAAGGAGTCTGGATAGACGCCTTTTACGATACGAGAAACCCTTAAGGAAAACAGCTGAAGGTTTTTTTAAATTTTCCCATGAACGGAGGAGGGTTGAGATATACATAGTTAACTCATCTCAGATTAGAAAATTGAATTTGAAATACCGAGGCGTAGATAAGCCGACAGACGTACTGGCAATTGAAGATCCAAAATTCCCCGGGGAAAACGGAAATTCTCTTGGAGAAATATATTTGAATCCAAGCTATTTGAAATCCAAACCGTATGACGTTCACTATATTTTAATTCATGGGTTACTTCACCTTCTAGGTTTCACGCACCAAAAGAAAAGTGATAATATGAAAATGGAAAAAAGAGAAAAAGAAGTATTGGAATGGCTAGGGCACAGATACTAGGTTTAGATGTTGGATCTACGAGCGTCAAGGCGGTTATTGCCGAGCCCACTAACGATGGAAGATTAGCTCTCATTAAAGGATTCACGCGTCCTTCTAAAGGAGTGCGTCGGGGTGCGGTTGTTGATATGGATGGGGTGGTGGGAGCTATTGGGAATATTTTTGACGATGTTGCGGAAGTCTCAAAGAGCAGCCTCAAGAACATCTACTTTAACGTCAACAGCGCTGATGCCACCGTGCGTATCTCGCACGGCAACACGGCGGTTTCGAGAGCCAGTTCGGAGATTCACAGCGATGATATGGATCGGGCGATTGAGGCATCTGTTGTGCCGAGACCCCGCTCCAACAAAATGAATCTTCATATTCTAAATAGAGAATTTATTGTGGATGGGGTCGGGGACATCCAGGATCCAAGAGGAATGGTGGGGGCAAAACTGGAGGTGGTTAACCTAATCGTTGAAGCTTTTGAGCCAAGTGTTCGCAATTTAGAAAAATGTATCAAAATGGCCGGAGGGACAGTGGGGGGAATGGTTTTTTCTCCCCTGTCCTCGGCCAAATCTGTTTTAACGGACAATCAATTAGAATTGGGAGTGGTTTTGATAGATATCGGGGGAAGCACTACGGGCATTGCGGTATATGAAGAGGGCAAGCTTTTGCACACTAAGGTGTTTAAGGTAGGTGCGAACTATATCACCAACGATCTGGCCTTGGCTTTGGAAATTCCTCCGGAGTTGGCAGAAAGAATAAAGATTGCTCATGGGTATGCTCTGGCGAAGGAAGTAACGAGTAGGGAGAATATAGATTTGAAAAAATTTGATTCGGATATCAGCCGTTCTCCCTCAAAACGCTTCGTGGCAGAGGTAATAGAGGCTCGTTTGTCAGAGATTTGCGAAGTTGTCAACGATGAACTAAAATCAATCGGCAAAGAGAGAAGCCTTCCCGGAGGGGTGGTGGTAGTAGGAGGAGGGTCTAAAATGCCAGGAGTGGCGGATTTGGTACAAAGGGACTTGAGAATGGCTACTCAAATAGGGGCGGCTAACGGAGCTCTCTTTGTTTCCAGAGATGCAGCTACCAGAGAGTTGATTGAATCCCCTGAGTACACATGCGCTCTGGGACTACCTTTGCACAGCGATGAGATTAAATCGAGAACAAGGATCACCGGTCCTATAGTGGCCCCGGGTTTCTTTAGAAAAGTATGGGAGTCTTTGCGTCCATAAACTAGGTATGGCTAAGAAAAAATCTAAAGTAAAAAGAAAACTGACCACCCAAAAAGCGGCGGTTAAAAGGGCAGTTTCCCCGAAAACTTCTAAGAGAAAGAGGCCTATTA
>CAYIAN010000019.1:0-9724 GCA_964361435.1 uncultured Candidatus Saccharibacteria bacterium | reverse complement strand
CGCAGATTTCACACCATTTGACGGTGTGTTTGACATCTGCGCCCTCAAATTCCTCTAACTCATCAAGTTTTTGAACTAGTGATCCTCAAACTTCTTGCAATATTCTTCCGGTTTCTTTTCATCTGCCACGGCGAGCCTCCTTGTTTTTGAGTTTAGAGATCGTTTCTTTGACCAGCTTTTCGCCTTTTTGAGGCACGTATCTTTCTCCTGTTTTTCTGGTGATTAAAATCCTTTCTTAATTCCCCCATAAACCGGGCGCGCGCGCCCGGGTGGGGGGCGAGCCAACAAAGACATTTCCTAATTGGCGGAGAGGACAGGATTCGAACCTGCGAGAGCTTGCGCCCATACGCTTTCCAAGCGTACGCCTTAAACCACTCGGCCACCTCTCCTACTAATGGATCAGTGTACCTACGAAAGTTTGACCTTTCAATAAACGTTTGAAGTTAGATAGTTTTCTCCCGTCTATCACTATCGCCTTTAATTTGTGTTTTTGAGAGAAGGCTGCTGCTATGGGATCAACCGGTGCGCTAGCTCCGGGTATCCATCTCTTGGGAACCAACTTTCTATATGCCCCCCAACTCAACTCATCAAATGTTTGAGCATTAAAATATTTAACTGGATCTTTTTCATAAACATGATCCGGCTTCCCGGCAATAATAAATTCCCCTATTTCCAGATCTTTGGCAATGGCCGCTGCCACAAAATCAGTTGACCACCCAGGCTGCCAACCGCTGCCTATAGTAACCGGTTTACGTAAGGGCTTAATTCTATTTCTGTTATCTATAATCACAGGCTCAACTATATCTCCAAATATAGCGTGGAGAAGTTGGGCGTTTGAGCGCGTAGCGTGAATGCCAATCCAATCCTTATCTTTATCGCTCAATTTAGAGATTTTCCTAGCAGCCTCCTGATACATACGAGCAAGCTTTCCTCCTCCAACTACCAAGACAAACCTTTTGCTATCCCCCGCCAATTCTGCAACAAGTTTTTTGAATTGTTTAATAAATGAAACATCTATCTGATCCGGAAAAACAATAGATCCTCCCAGGGCTATAACGTATGTTTTTCCGAATTTATACTTCATACCTGCATGCCCTTCAGCGCCCTCACCCTCTCCTCAACTGGCGGGTGGGTCATAAAGAGCTTATGGAGCCACATACCCTTCTTCCCTTTGTACGGATCCGCTAACCAAAGATGGGCCGTAGTGTTGTTGGCGGTTCTAAGAGGAGTGGGATCGGACGAAATCTTCTCTAGAGCGCTGGCTAACCCTTCTGGGTATCTCGTAAGGAGAGCGCCGGATGAATCCGCTAAAAGTTCCCTTTTTCTGGATATCGCCAATTGAATCAAACTAGCAGATATTGGAGCAAGGATTGCCAGAATAAATCCCACAAGCATAATTGCTCCCCCAATCCTATCGTTATCCCTCCTCCCTCCTCCAAAACGCATAGAGCGCAAAAACATGTCTGAAAGCAGGGAAATAAACCCGGCCAGAACCACCGCTACAGTTGAAACCAACATATCCCTGTTCCCTATATGCGACATCTCGTGCGCGAGTACCCCCTCCAGTTCACTTCTATCCAGCTTCTCCAAAAGCCCTTCGGTCACCGCCACCACAGAGTGTTCCGGGCTACGTCCAGTAGCAAAAGCATTAGGCGCCCTCTCCGGTACTATATATATTCTTGGAGTCGGTAAACCTGCCGTGATGGAAAGGTTTTCCACAATTCTATAGAGCTCTGGAGCATTCTTCATGGTCGCAGGCTTAGCCTGATGCATACTCAAAACAATCTTGTCTGAATACCAGTAGCTGATGACGCTAGTTATAGTGCTAAAGAGCACTGCGAAAACTAAGATGCTGCCGTCACCGTAAATTTGTGAGAAAACCCACCCGATACCGATAACCACAATCAAAAACCCGCTGAAGAGAAACCAGGTTTTTCTGATATTCCTATATTTGTGAGTATAAAGGGAAACCAACTCTAGAACTTAACTTTAACCGGCTCTTTCTCCTCCGCCGTCTCAGTTTTGAAAAAGTCCATCTGTTTGAAGCCAAACATGTTGGCTATAAAGTTGGTGGGGAATGATTCTATCTGGGTATTGAGATCGTTAACAGTTGTATTGTAGAACCTTCGGGAGGCCTGAATTTTATTCTCTGTATCTGAAAGCTCTCTTTGTAATTCCAAAAAGTTAGCATTTGCCTTGAGGTCAGGATAATTCTCGGCCACAGCAAATAAAGTTTTCAGTGTGCTGGATAGTACATTTTCGGATTGCTCTCTTTCAAGAGGATTTCCTTTCGCTCCCGCTACGCCCGTTCTCGCTTTGGTTACATCATCTAAAACTTTCTGTTCGTGCTTAGCGTACCCCTTAACGGTTTCCACTAAGTTGGGAATTAAATCAAAACGCCTCTTTAGCTGAACATCTATATCTGAAATGGCTTCCTTCCCGCGATTACGGAGCCTTATAAGCCCGTTATACGCAAAGGCTATCCAGGCAACTGCTAACCCCACAACTATTAATAAGTAATTCATATGTAAAAGTCAGTATACCAAGAAAAACGCTCTTGCAATAGGAAGCGCTTTTCCTACATCCCCATGCCAGGGGGCATAGTATCTTTCTTCTCTTCAGGAATTTCCGTCAGGGCAGCTCCCAATGTCATATAGGTTGCAGCAACAGAAATGGCATTTAAGAAGGCCGTTTTGGTAACTTTCAAGGGGTCGGTAACCCCAGCCTCCTTCAAACTCACTACTTTATTAGTCAACCCATTAAACCCTAGCCACCTGTCTGTAGATTCCTTCTTCACACGTTCAAACTCCTTAAGGGTTTTCTCATCCCCGCCGGAGTTCGCGATAATAGCTTTAACTGGAGCATTCAAGGCTCTTTTGATAATCTGCTTTACCGCATTGGTTATGGCTCTATCCTCTCCGAAAATGAAATCTACATTTATGTTATACAAAGCCATTCCCCCCCCAGGGACTACCCCCTCTTCCATAGCAGCCTTGGTGGCGTGCACCGCATCGTCCACCCTGTCTTTCAGTTCTTTTTGGGCGGATTCCGTTGGCGCACCTACCTTAATTACCGCCACTCCCCCGGAGAGTTTCCCGAGACGCTCTTCCAATTTTTCCTGATCAAAGCCTGAATCAGTAATTTCAATCTGTTTTTTGAGCTGGCTGATGCGGGCATCGATATCCTCTCTTTTACCTTTTCCGCCGACGATAGTTGTGTCATCTTTGTCAGAAACCACCTTTTCTGCGCTCCCCAGATCGTCGACATCTATATTCTCAATCTTCTTCCCTAAGTCGCTTGAAATGTATGTAGCTCCGGTCACCACCGCAATATCTTGAAGCACTTCCTTCTTACGATCCCCAAACCCGGGAGCCTTGACTGCGAGCACGTTGAAGACCCCCCTAATTTTATTGACAATCAAGGTAGCGAGAGCCTCTCCTTCTATGTCATCAGCGATAATAACCAATTCTTTCTTGCCGGTTTTGATTATCTTCTCAAGTAATGGCAATAGCTCGCTGATCGCAGAGATCTTTTGATCTGTCACGAGAATATATGGACTCTCCATTACAGCCTGCATTTTCTCAGCGTCAGTAATCATGTACTGCGAAATGTACCCCCTATCAAACTGCGTTCCCTCAACTATCTCGTATGAGCTGCCTATGCTATTTGAATCATCAACCGTTACCACGCCGTCTTTTCCAACTTTATCCATCACTTCAGCAATCAGCTTGCCGATCTCCTTATCTTTGGCGGAAAGAGACGCCACCTCCTCTATCTTTTTAATATCGTCTATGGGCTCCCCCTGTTCTTCAAGTCTTTTGATTACATCGTCGCTCACCCTCCTCAACCCCTCGGCTAACTGAATTACATTAAACCCCCTTTCTTGAATAAGCTTTTCGCCCTCGTCAATCATGGCTTGAGCGAGTACTACGGAAGTGCTAGTACCGTCCCCGACCGCATCACTCGTTTTATCTGCAGCCTGTTTAATAAGCTCCGCTCCCAGATTTTCGTATCTATCCTTAAGTTGAAGTTCTCTCGCTACAGACACGCCGTCAAAGGTTACCTGAGGAGCTCCGTACGATTTCTCAATAACGGCTGCTCTACCGCGAGGACCCAAGGTCATCCTGACAGCCTCCGCGAGTTTATCAATCCCCTTTTTAATTGCCTGACGAGCCTTCTCGTCAAATAAGATCTCTTTTGCCATTTTTACTTAATTACCGCCAATATATCTTCTTCATCCGCGACCAGATATTTCTTTCCCTCCATCTCAATCTCATCCGGGCCGTATTTTTTAAATAGCACCGTATCGCCTACCCTCACGGATATTGGTACTCTTTCCCCCGTATCAGTTATTTTACCCGGGCCAACAGCCAAAACCGTGCCTTTTATGGGTCTTTCTTTCTCTGCGGTTTCTGGGATAACGATCCCGGATTCTGTGGTCTTTTCTTCCTCTACGGGTTCAATGATGATTTTCGAACCCAACGGCTTTAATTCCATAGCGATAGCTTTATAGCCCTATATGCCCCCAGATGTCAAGGGCCTTTACTGCTCAAATTTGCTTCTATCCGAGTGAAACTCCAATTCGTCGTCACTCCAAAAAACCCGCCCTTTGTATCCTAAGGTTTTATCTAATCCTCTTTTAATCTGATATATCTGGATAAATTTCAGACGCTCTAATAAGTCTCCCAACTTTCCCCCCAAGATCCACTCTAAAAAGCTTTTGACGAGAGAGTTGTCCCTTTCTATATATCTTTCGTCTCTCTTATATATTCTCCTCGGCTTCATCCAATCGTTAGCCTCAAAAAATTGACTGATCTTATTCTCGTCACCCATAACAGGAACGAGAGATTGATAGAGCTCCGTCCAGGTGCCAGTATACGGCGGGTTTAGCTTATATCTTTTTTTGGTTACAAAATGATTTAAACAAATTTTGTCTGATACATCATCCTTGTGATCCATGCCCCGACGATGGTATCCGAATATCTTAAAAACAACCACGGCAAAGAAACGAGCTATGAAAATCCTTCCCTGACGGACTCCCACCATCACGTCAAAATCAGAACCTTCACGTACCTTCCCCGTAGCCAAAGAGCCGGCTGCCAAAACAAACTCAACAAACGGCACAAATCTAAAAGGTTTTACTCTGCGGAGAAACTTTTCCCACTTCTGGTAATAAAAATCATTCTTCATCTACTCGAGGTTGATCTATGAGCTCTACCTCTGAATTGGTAGTCTCTCCGGTTAGACGCATCACATCTTTATCTATCTTCCCTAACTCCTTGGAAGATTTGTTAAAAGCGTTTACTACTGTTCCTAAGTGCGCCCCCACCCTCTGGTGGTATTCCTGATAGGCTCCGATGTGCTTCCCGAGCATGGAAACATTTTTCAAAATCTCTTGGGTGTTTTCCTGCATCTGGTAATCTCGCTCTGCTCTTAAAAGAGACTGCAAAACGGCGTAGAAGGTAGTTGGGGAGACTACATAAACCTTTTTATCTCCAATGGCGTAGTCGATTAAATCTCTGGTAGCGGACTTGATGGCTCCCACTTCGTTATTCAAAAGATCGTAGAAAATACCCTCCGCCGGGATAAACATAAAAGCGTATTCCGTGGTTCCCTCTTCGGGTCGGATGTATTTGGCAGTCTCATCGATGCGATTCTTTAAATCCTGTTTAAAGACCTTTTCCAATCTTTCTCTTTCACTGGGATCTACTTCTCCTAAGATGCGGTTGTAGTTTTCAAGGGAAAATTTTGAATCAACCGGTATTATCTTGTCTCTTATAAAAAGCGCCGCATCTACAATGTCTCCATTTTGAAATTGATACTGCATTTTATAGCTCTTGGGCGTCATGCCCTTCTCGAGCACCATTTCCAGAGCATACTCACCCAAGATTCCCCTTTGTTTTGGATTGCGCAAAATATTTTGAAAATCCTCTATCTGCTTACTGACATCGGTAATAAGCTTCTGGTTCTCCTCCATTTTGGTCAAACCCTTCACCGCATCCTTTACGATCTTCATGCTTTCCTCATACTGTTTTTGCACAGTACGATTGATTTCGTTCATCTGGCTTTGCAAAAGCAAGGCTGATCTATCATCTTCCTTAGGTTCTCTTCCTTTGACCAGCAAGAGAAGGATTAGAACGGCGAGGCCTGCCAATATGAGTACATCCACAATTGTCATTCGCCTCATTATAACAACCGAGTCTCTAAATGGGTATAATGGAGATACATGGAGAATATCGTTATCTTAGGAGCAGGATTTGGAGGTTTAAGGGCAGCCATCAAACTCGGGAAGAAAGCTAAATGGCTTGCCAAGCGAGGCTACCAGGTAATTCTGGTGGACAGAAATCCATATCACACGTATACCCCGACTCTTTACGAAGTAGCCACCACCTCCAAAGAAACCGCTAACTATTTGGATCTAAAAAGGGTGGTCACCTACCCCCTAACAGAGCTTTTGGGGGGGTATCGCATTCAATTCCGCCAGGATACGGTCAAGAATATCGACGCCCGTAAGGCTCAAATTGAACTGGAGCGCGGAGGCTCACTTTCCTACTCTCACCTTATTTTTGCCCTCGGCGCCAAAGTTAACTATTTCGGCATTCAGGGTCTAGAGAAAAAGTGCTTCACCCTCAAAAGCTTTACCGAGGCTCTAATTCTAAGAGACGCCATGCTCGAGAAAATATATTCGGCAAAATACGATCGGGAGTTCAATATCGTTATCTGCGGAGCGGGCTCTACCGGCGTGGAATTGGCGGCGGAACTCCAGGAATGGTTTATGGAACTCAAAAAAGAGGGCACGAGATTCAATGTAAGGACCACCCTCATAGATGCCTTTCCTAAAATTCTTGCTCGGCTAGACAAGGAGGTTATCCGCAAGGCCGAAAAAAGATTAAAAAGACTGGGCGTCGACATTCTCACTAACTCGCTCATTGAAAAAATGGCTGGGGATAAGATCGTCCTGAAAGGAGACGTCCGCATCAGATACGACATTTTAATCTGGACCGGAGGTATAGAGGCTAACTCCCTAACCCAAACCCTTCCCTTCAAAAAAAGTGGCAGAGGCACCGAAGTTGACAAAACACTAAAAGCTAAGCCACTCAATAAACGCACCGTACTAAAGGGTGAAGTATACGTTATCGGAGATTCTGCAACCTTTAAAAACGGCCGCACCCGAGGCATTGTTCCTCAGCTTGCCCGACCCGCGATATCCGAAGGATCAGTTGCGGCAGAAAATATCATGAGAAGCATTGCTGGCAAACCCGAAAAGGGTTTTCGACCAATGGACTACCCATACGTAGTCCCAGTTGGGGGCAAATATGCGATAGTCAAACTCGGGCCGTTTGTCGTATCAGGAATCCTGGGGTGGATTCTCAAGGGATTGATTGAACTTAACTATCTAATCTCTATCATGCCTCTCAAATACGCTCTCAAAACCTGGTTTACGGGCCTTTCAATCTTTATGAAAAACGACCGTCTGGGTTAGGGTTATTCCCCACTCCCGACCTAACCCCAATATTTCTGCAGTTTTGGTAACTTCTTTAAAAAGGTCCGGCCAAACCACTCTTCTAGACCAAAGTATCTTCCTGCCCTAACGCTCGCAAAATAGATCATCAACAAGGCATAGATAATGTGCTCATCCACTATATACCCATGCTCCCCAACGTATGGAAACTGTAGGGCGGGGAAATAATAAAACATCATTAAAACTGCCCCCAGACTTGAACTTAGCCTTACGCCAATCCCCAAAATCAACGAAATGCCAAGTAGAGTCAACCCCCATTTATTCACAAAATTGATCCAACCGATCTGTCCTGCGGAAGCAAAAAATTCATACAAACCGGAGAAGGTCTTTGCGCTTCTGGCGTATCCTTCCGCACTCCACTCTGGATCCATCACTTTGGTGATGCCGGCATAAAACATCAACCAGCCCATAGCGATACGAAGAAACGCCAACCACCTTTTCTCTATCTCATTCATGCTTATCCAATTCACTAATTATATTCCTCTTTTTTGAAAACGTCATTATCAGCAAAGACACAAAAAGAAAGGTTGAGGCAAGGGCGGATGTCATACAAAAGACACAATAGGCGTTAAGTACAAAAGCCTGTATGTATACCAGATACAAAGACGTAAGAAACCCTATGCTAGTTATCCCCAAAAGGAGCCGCAGAAGTATGCCCTCTTTGTTTTTCACATAGGTTATCCAAAGAGAAAACACCGTCAAATAATAGAGGGTTCCAAGAAGAGCTAAGGGAATACCGAATATCTCAGAATACATACTTCCCAAAACAACATTGCAGTTCGCCCCAGGAATAACTCCGCACTCTACCTCCCCGCCTTCAAAATGCTTGAAAGTTAAGTAAGCTGCATCTACCAACCCCACAATAGCCAACACCGGCACTGCTTTCTCTGACCATGCTTTAATTCCCTTAGGAAATCTCATTATTACTTTCCCTATTATATTTTCTTTTTGAACCAAGCCAAATGTTCTGCTATCCGTACTCTTAGAAAGATCGTCTCCCCTCAGAAAAATTCCCCTGGCGGAAATCTCGGCAACCCGTTTTAGAATTCGTCTTCCGTCCCTTGGATCAAAGGCCATAATCACGTCTCCTCTTTTTAGCCCGTACTTAACCACATTTTTGCTTATCAAAACCACGGAACCGTTTTTATACTCAGGTTCCATGCTCTGCCCCGTTACCCTATAGAACATTAAAGCTCTGGGATGACAATCTGAGCCTCAACCTTGTGGGGCGCAGCCACTCTTTTTGTCTTTACTCCCTGCTTGCTCCAAAAAAGTTCCGCAAACTGGTTAACTGCTTCCAGTAGATCTTCTCCGTGCTTTCTTTCCCTCTCCTGCTTGGCCCTTGAGGCTAATTCCATGATTCGGTGAACTAGAGCATTAATCTCTATATTTAGATCTTCTGCCTTGAAAAAGTCCCCCCAGATGATTATTATCTCGCGCTTACACCTTTCTGTGTGTTCTTCCTTAACCGCCGTATATCTAGAAATATCGTGCGCATCCTTGCTTTCGCCAATTAATTCCAACATGCGCAAGACCGTCAAAGCTGCGATTTCGGCGGTATGCGGATCATATATTCCACAGGGAATATCGCAATGTGCGTAGACCCTCCTTAAACTAAAAAGTTTTCTCATTAATTTTCGTCGTTGTCCCCACCCCTATCACCCCTACCTTATAGTAGTCACTATGCTAGATACGCCGGTAGTACTAACGGCAGTCACGGTTATAGTGTAATTTCTCTCTTGCGTATCGTTTGGAAACGGGACAGATCCTTTCCAGATTCCATTCAAGTTAGTCCCTCCAAATAATGACAGATTGGCACTAGTTGCTTTAGAGACATTATCCAGAGTGACTACTACCGTAACTGAGGTTACTGGGTTTGGGTCAGATACTCTGACGGACATGCTCTGCATTTGACCGGCTTCTGCCTCAAGCGGATTTACGGTCAAGCTGGTTGTTTGAGGACCAGCGAAATTACCGCTTATGCCGTACGTCTGAGCTCTAACTTCATTTGCATCGTCGTCTTCATCCTCATCGAGATCATTATCCTCATCCTCCTCATCATCGTTGTCTTCATCCTCGTCATCATCATCTGTATCCAACCTGTTCTCAAATCGAAGGCGCGGTTCTTCTCCGTTGATTCTTTCTCTGAGTTCAAAGCGTTCTCGCAAACCGTCTGTACGGCTTTCTATACGGGAACGCAGT
>CAYIAN010000018.1:0-10042 GCA_964361435.1 uncultured Candidatus Saccharibacteria bacterium | reverse complement strand
AAATAATCGTGTTCTGCAACGCTTTGTCCCGATTTCATTTTATTGTTAGGCATATTCTCCATAACAAAAAGTCTAACCTTTTTATCTTACGAATCAAGACACTTGTGACAAACCTAGTATGAAACAATGGGCTCAAGGAATCGTTTTCCGTATCAATACCCAATCCAGAGTTCTGAGCGTGTCCAATAGGAGGAGCTCCATATTTACACAAAGCACTTATTTTGGTATCTTTCAGCTTGAGTAGGTCGTGAATTGTCTCCAAAAACACCGTAGGGGGTGTCCCCGTGTCCAAGTTCTTTCAAGCTATCCCAGATGTCTTGGTTCTCGTAATCGCCCTCTGGGTCGCCGTAGAGGCGTCAAGAAGTGGGAAGAGACATACCCGCTCCAATCCAGACGATGAAGATTTCCTGGGGGCCGAGGGCTCCGCTGATGTGGGCTGGATCCCCATCAAACAGTGAACACACAGCCACCAAACGAGTGAGCCCCCTCAAAAGGACTACCCACTCGCGAGGTGGCTTCACTCATTTATACATACATAAAATAGGTTCGAACTTCGTACATGGTGCGGAGCCCGTGTTAATAGGTTTTGGTATACTTTGGGTGTGAACAAGTCTCTTATTCTAGATCATGATATTGGCACTAACCCCGATGATTTTTTTGCCTTGTTGATGCTACTCAACAGCAATCAGGTCAACTTATCTATGACTATTTCAGGCAATGGCTATCCAAACGAAAGAGCCAGGTTGGCTAACAAGATCATTTCTCAATCTAACAAACCAGGAGTTGAATCTTTTGTGGGAAAGAAGACTGGACGTACAAATTTCTTTGGAAACCAATTTACAAAAGAATACGAGCCTCAGTTAAGTTCAAACTATGTTGGGGCGATTAAGAATCTTATAAATACAAAAGGAGAGGTTATATACCTTTGCATTCAAGGACTTTCAAACTTAGCTCAATTCGCTAAAAAGTATCCCAAGGACGTTGGAAAATTAGATATTATCCATATGGGTCTGACAACCAAAAACGCCGATAATTTCGTTGGGGGTGGGACTAATATGGAAGCAGATCCAATGGCTGCCAAATATATATACGAGTTGGGCCTGCCAAACTTTAGGGTCGTAGGTTCACATACGACTATTAACGATTCAATAAGAATACATCCAGACACCCAGGCCTACAAAAAGCTAAGTGAGAGTGGTGAGGCCAACCACGGAATGCTACTTACTCACTTGCACGAATACAATACTAGACGAGGTATTTGGCCCGCACTTCACGATCCACTTACTGCTTCAGTAGCGCTCACCGAAAAGTTCGTAGATTTTGAGGAGATTAATATTGAGTTTAGGGATGATGGTAGTTATCGCTTGGGCGGGAATACCAAGGTTCTAGTTTCTAAAGAAGAAATCAATAATTCAGGAGGTTTTATGGATTTAGTAGCTGAGCTTGTATAAAACAGGTTCGAACTTCGTACATGGTGCGGAGCTGCAATCAACTTGTAGAGTGTGGTAAAGTTTTTATGTGAATAAAATAACAGTCAGGTTTATTTCACCCAAATATGCAATCTATTCTATCCACGGAGAACACATTGAACCTGGAAGTAATATCGTAGCCGAAGCAATAGCAGGGCACGATTTGTCTTTTTACTCGGCGAAAGGAGAGCAACACATTCCTAGCAGCGCATATAACGAACCAAAGGCCCTAGAGCTTGCCTCTAAGGTAAATAAGATAATTTCTGTACACGGAGAGCATGAAACAAATAAAGCGTTTGTTATGGTTGGTGGACTAGACAAACCTCTAACTAAGCAGATAGAAAATGAACTTAAAACTTCTGGCTTTGACACTATCACGCCGCCAGATGGGCTAAATGGGGATAATCCAGAAAATATTTGCAATAAGGGTCAAAGTGGGATGGGTATCCAAATTGAAATAAGCAAAAAGCTAAGAGAAGAATTGCATAGAGACAAGAACGCATTTTCTAAATTTATAGAGGCCGTAAGGAGAGGTCTTTTCGCGTAAAATAGGTTCGAACTTCGTACATGGTGCGGAGCCAGATTGGATGAGACGAGTATCGCCCAAAGCGGCGCCTTTTCTCTTTATTGGCTTATCTAGACAAGGGGACTATATAGATAACTACCACGACTCGTTACACAAGCATAATCTTATAGGTTTTCAGTAGAAACCTATAAAAGCTACTTGACTTTTATAGGTTTCTACACTAACCTTATGAGCATGAACGATGCGAAAATACGAATAGGAAAAGCAGCCGAGATACTCGGCGTCACCGTTCAGACACTTCGTAATTGGGAAAAGACTGGAAAGCTTCAGCCGCAGCGAAGTCAGGGCGGTCAGCGTTGCTATCGTCTTGAGGATGTTCAGCGGTTCGCGGTCGACCTGCGGGGATTGGGCTGGGCGTGGGCGACAAGCGCGCAACCGCCAGAAGTCCAAGCTGAATATTATTGTGAACGTCCGGATCGTTTTACCAGCCGCTTGGAAAAGATGGGGGTATTTTTTGCTCAAGCTGGCGTAGTGACCGAGGATATGACATCGCTTCTTACTGTAGTTGCAGGTGAGATCGGCGATAACTCATTCATGCATAATGTCGGTAACTGGCCGGATGTCCCCGGGATATTTTTTGCGTACGATATCAATAAACGAGTCATCGTGCTCGCCGACCGGGGGCAAGGTGTTCGGAAAACGTTATCCCGCGTACGCCCCGCCATTGGGACGGACGTTGAAGCGCTCCGTATCGCATTTACCGAAATTATATCTGGGAGAGCGCCGGAAAAACGAGGGAATGGATTAAAGGTGGTGAAGCACATTGTGGAATTAAACCCCATTGGTTTACTGTTCCGTTCCGGACTTGCGATAGTACAAAGTCCCACACAAGCTCGTGCTATAAAAATCACCATGGCCGAGGAGAACATTCGCGGCGTGTACGCGGTAATAACGTTTTAATACATTCTTTAATATGCAAACGATTCATCTCGAGAAATTTGGAAAAGTATTGATCTCTCGGCCTGCGGGCTTGGAGGCGTTCAACGCGATTCGTCCGACGCTTGATGCGAGTGAACCGATGCAGGTCGATTTTAAAGGTGTGTTGGCTGTCACCCCATCCTGGTTCGATGAATTTCTGACCAACCTTGCGGAATACGCTGCAGGAGATGTTATGCTGCTACCTACGAGCAATGCGTCCGTGCTCGCCGCGTTGCCGGTCTTGGCGACTGCACGCCATGACAAGGTTGCAGAAATAATCCAACGGTTCTTAAAAGAAATAAGCATTACCAGACACAGCGACAAAAAAAATTAATTCTAGCCGCATAAAACAGGTTCTAACGTCGTCTACTAGGGGGAATTTCATTATCTTTTGCCATATTCTGCGGGCTGGTTTCCGGATTCGTTTCTATGGCGAAGGGGCTAACTGAAGTCACTGTGATAAAATGAAGACGTGAAAATACCTAAGCGCGCTGTTTCTATTTTCATCTTCGGTGGCATAGTGATCGGCGTCTTAGTTCTTTTTGGCGTTTTTGGCCCTAAAGATATTGACGAAAACAATTCACCACAGTTTATTCAGGCTGACTTCATCGATCTTGATAGAATTTACTCGATTTCAAAATTTCGCTCAGGAAGCGGGCACGATTTTTCTGGAAATGGCGAAACGTGCAGGAGTATGAAGCATTATTTCAACACGCAAGACACACAAGAAAAGCTTACGGCCTGGGATGAGAATAATGGAATCCCACCGCTACCAACCGCCAACACAGCGATTAGTATTTACAGTCCTGTTGACGGCAAGATAATTAGGGTCGAGGAAGAAGAAGCGCCTATCGGTCAACAGATTTATATTGTACCGGAAGACGAATTGCGGTTTACCATCCGTTTGTTCCACGTTTATCTTTTGCCGGAGCTGGATGCTGGTAGCAAAATCGTAGCGGGCCAGAAAATCGGTGAAATAAGCGCATATTCAAATACCGATATTGCTATAACCGTAGGGCGTTACGGCAACCGCTTTGTGTCGTATTTCGAAGTGATGCCAGACAACATTTTTGCTAAGTATCTAGCTCGCGGCGTTGAAGATAGAGACGAATTAATTATTACCGAAGAAGAACGCGATGCCAGTCCACTACAATGCAATGGGGAGCGCTTTGCAATAAATTATGATAGTGTTACTGGCGCTAACGAGGATCACTTTGTCCGTTTGAGCGGATGGAAATCAGAATACTAATTTGGCCGGCGGACTGATTTTACGCTAGGACGAGTCGAATGGGGTAAAGATAGTAATATAGGCTCTAGCGTCGTCTGCTAGAGGGAGCAGAATTAGATGATACGAATTTACCGCCTCGGGGCTCCGCCCACTCAAACTTCGTTTGGGATTTTCATTTGTTTAATTTGTAGAATGTTCTCCAAATCCGATATGTAGCAGGGAATTCCATGGCCATTACAAAATCTTTATAATACAATTAGATTGATAAGGGGTAAGGGTATTTTTTAAAGATTTTTGGACATGATATGAGATGGATAATCACAAGCGGGCTGGTTTTGGTTGCCGGCATCGGCCTGTATCAATTTTTACCCAGAGATGCAGATGATGGACGCTTAGTGCGGGCAATTGGCACATACGAGTGTCCGCCCGCGCCTGACGCTCCAAGCTTCGGCACTGCCTATGAAGGTCCGCTCATAGATACTCATATGCACATCCCGCACCCGCCAGAGGGTCCGGAAATTGTGGATGCAATGCCCTTTTCCGGCTCTAGCCCAGAGCTGGGGCGCTCTATCACTGTTTCAAATTACATCTGCAATTTTAAAACAGAAGGGATTATCAAGGCCTTTATATTTTTCCCCGTCTACCCTGGACTTGAAGATTTACACCTAGCGGTCGTCAATGAAAGCATGAAGAAGTATGCCGAATTTTTAGTGCCCTTTATCATGCCTCCGGATCGTGACGATGCTTTGGACGGCTACCCAACCGTTTCCGTATCGACGCTTCGGGAGTGGCTGGAAGTATATCCACGCCTTTTCAAGGGTTTCGGCGAAATCGGACTTTATGAACGGCGGAACGATAATGGCGAACAAGTCGGCTCGGCGGAATTACTGCCGGACTCGGAGCGCTTGCAAAAAATCTACCCTGTCATCCGGGAGTATAACTTGCTGGTTTATTTTCATCTAGGTGAAGGACAACGGGAGGCTTATGAGAGGACCTTGTCTTTAAATCCAGACATAAATTTCGTATTCCACGGCGATCAGCTTGTTAAAACAGATAACCAGGGTAATCAAGACCTATCCGCTATTGAAGAAATTCTTTATCGCCATCCCAATACTTACTACGGGGTTGATGAGCTGTGGGGCGATGTTTGGATACTTCATCCGGACAAGAGTAGGGAGGAGTTTTTTGCTCATTTCGAAAACGATGAAGAGCTTTTGGAGGAGGACGTCAAAACTTGGAAGGGCTTTATTGAGCGTCACTCCGATCAGGTGCTCTGGGGCTCGGATCGCGGGGTGGCTAATCTTTGGACGATGGACAGAGATGTGGGCTTAACGCTTACCGGATACGTACGGGCGTTCATTTCTCGGCTGGACACTTCAGTTCAAGAAAAATTTGCCTACAAAAATGCGGAAAAACTGTTGTTGGGTAGATAAGTATTTACCGGCTCAATACCAATACCCAATCCAGAGCTCTAAACGTGTCCACTAGGAGGATCAAGTTCACAAAATCTCCTTTACCCGCCCAACTATATTATCCTCAAGACGAACTTTAATCCCCCGTGGGTGGTTTGGAGAATTAGTCAGAATATCTTTAATAATTCCCTCGGTTATTTTCCCAGATTGTTGATCTTGTTTTTGGACAACTCTCACCAAAATTCCTGGTTTTATATTACTCCTTTGTGTGCCATCCATGCCTTAATTATATTGCGATTAAAGACCAATATGTGAGGTTTAAAATAAGACAATTCCTAAAACTATAACTGCGGTTATAGTCATAGAAAGCGAATACATTACTATTAGTTTTAAATCTTTGTGGGCAATTGAATATAGTAACAGGGGAAAGCCGAATATTAAAAAGAGCGACCAAGTAAATAGTGATAATCCCTCTGTCTCGTGGTTTACCCAAACTCTTAGTAACTGCGGAAAAGCAGCAAATGGCGAGATGACGGCGGTTACCGAAACAATACCATCAAGGATTCGGTAGTAAAGTTTATGGTGTGGATATGGCTGAAGGTTCTTATATATTCTTTTTCTTCTGTGTTGATGGATAAAGACCATAAATAAGATTATAACCGAGTTCTCTAAACTTTCTAATTTAATGGGAGAAGCTATGGAGCTTTTTATCAACGCTCCCTGAAGGTGTATAATTAGCAGAGGTATAGAGTATGGAATTAGATAATACCCAAAATCAAGAAAAGTTAAGTCCGAAGTTCTTCTTTGTTTCTTTATTTATCCTCGTTTGGCTTATTACGACCGTTACCTCGCTTTTAAACTTGGTTTTTGGGTTATTGGACAAAAAATTCCCAGACATTTTGAATGCGACCTATGCGTACGGATATAATACGTATGAATTCTCGGCGATCAGGGGCTCCTTGGCGACACTCATTGTTATCTTTCCGATATTCTTAGTAGTTTCTCACTTTTGGACAAAATTAGTGGAAGGAAAACTGGGACGCATAGATCTTACCATTAAGAAATGGATGCTCTACCTTATCGTATTCCTCGCAAGCATTGCTATCACCGTAGATCTCATAACCCTCGTGCGTTATTTTGTAGAAGGCGAGATAACTACCCGCTTCATATTGAAAGTTGTGACTACATTGGTAGTTGCTTTGCTGGTAGGGCTTTACTACCTCTCGGAGCTAAGAAATGAGAACAACAAGAAACTGGTTCGGATTGTATGCGCAGCTATCGCAAGTCTTTTTGTAGTGGTTGCAATCGTAACCGGGTTTATGACCATTGGTTCTCCGGCAAAACAGAGATTACTGCGCTTTGACGAAAGGCGCATTCAAGACTTGCAATCTATCCAAGGACAGGTGGTTACCTACTGGCAGCAGAAAGAAATTCTTCCAGAGAATTTGGCTGCCCTCGCCAGCCCCTTGACTGGTTACTCGGTTCCCGTTGAACCCGAATTTGAAAGCGGGAAGCAGTACGAATATTACGTGAAGGGAGATCTTACCTTTGAACTTTGCGCCACTTTCGCCTTGCCTATGCCCAAAGGTTGGAGAGAGTACTCCAAGGGAGGGATAGAACCCATGCCACTGGTTTATGAGGGGCGCGATGGAGCAGTGTCTTCGTACCCGTATCCGGGACCCTTTGGCACAAACGAATCTTGGGATCACAGTGAGGGGCGCACCTGTTTTGAGAGAACAATTGATACGGATATTTTCCAGCCGTTCTCCAAAACGCAGTAATATATAAGTCCCAATGTCGCCCGCTATATGGAATTAATAGTGTATAGTTATATGTATGGCAAAAAGAGACACGGGAATAGGAAAAAATAAAAAATCACATTCTCATAAAACCAAAAAGCGATTGGAAATAAAACGGCTTATGCTTGAAGCCAAGGCAGAGAAAAGAAAACATAGATAGAGCTCTAAACAACCCACCGTCTCGGTGGGCTGTTTTCATAGTCCATTTTAATATTCATTTAGTAGTCAGGTAGGATTATTTTGAAGTTCTTTTAATCGCCTTGGCTATGGTAGACACTATTCTCGGATCTGTAAGTGAGGGAAGAATCTTTTGACGAGTGGGGTTCTTGACTAATCCAGCTAGTGCTTTCGCCGCAGACATTTTCATTGCTGGTGTGATGCGGAGGATTCTTGCGTCCAGGGCACCGCGGAAAATACCGGGGAATACTAGGGCGTTATTCACTTGATTAGGGAAATCGCTTCTGCCGGTGGCTACGATAAATGCGCCAGCCTTTTTAGCCCTATCGGGCATGATCTCGGGTACGGGGTTGGCCATGGCAAAGACAATAGGTTTCGTGTTCATGGTTTTGATCATTTCTGTGGTTAGGATATTGGGTTTAGATACGCCTATGAATACATCCGCTCCCACTAAGGCATTCTGAAGAGAGCCTTTAATGTGCTTGGGGTTGGTTATTCTAGAGAGTGCCTTCTTGTATTTATTGAGATTAGTGCGGGTTTTATCAATAATCCCTTTTGAATCACAAATAATCACTTCTTTGGGGGATTTAAGGAGTTTGGCTATGGTTGTGCCGGCGGCTCCTGCACCGTTAATGACGACCTTCACCTTAGATATATCTTTTTTAGCTACTTTAAGGGCGTTTTGAAGGGCGGCCAACACCACTATGGCTGTACCGTGTTGATCATCGTGAAAAACCGGGATTCCTATATCCTGAAGAGCCTCTTCAATTTCAAAACATCTGGGAGCAGCAATATCCTCTAGGTTAATGGCTCCGAAGGTGGGGGAGAGTATTTTTATGGTGCGTATTATCTCCTTAGTGTCTTGAGTTGCAAGGCAGATGGGAAAGGCGTCTATTCCGGCGAATTCCTTAAATATCGCCGCCTTCCCCTCCATTACGGGAAGCGCTGCCTCCGGACCTACATTGCCGAGACCAAGAACGGCGCTGCCATCGGTTATAATAGCGACAGAGTTTCCCTTGATGGTGTACTTATAAATAGCATCATGATCCTTTATTATTTCCTTGACTGGTTCCGCCACGCCCGGGGTGTACGCCAGGGATAAATTCCTTTCGTTTTTGAGATTGACCTTGGAAAGAATTTCCAGTTTTCCCCGAAGATCTTTATGTAGTTTTAGAGAATCCTTCCGGTTATTCACGAAGGGATTATAACATCTTCATTTTTGAGATAACAAAAGCACCCAATTCAAGGGTGCCTTTGCGTTAACGGATATCTAGCGCCTAAAGGTCTCGCGTCTTTGACGGTGACAATCCCGACAAAGAAGCTGATCCAGTCTGCTAGGGTCGGGTTCAAAAGGAAGCTCTTTGATCTCGGCACCGCACTTTCCACAAGTCCAGTTGCCTTGGATCATTTTCCTCTCAAAGCCGTCTCCGCGTCTGTCGTCTGCCACTTTGCTCAAAAAATTTATCGAACCTTTCTCGAGCGAAGCGGCCTTGAATTTGCCATCTTTTACTCGAACAAGAAAAGTATAACGTACGAAGCTGGGAATTGTCCATATGGTATAATTAGAAGCAATGAATAAAACTATGTACGGCAAGATCGTGGCTACAATAGCGTTGTCGCTTATGGTCGCAGTACCTGTGTTGCCAGCCGTGGCTCAAGATAACACAGGCGTCGCAACGGACACAGTCGAGGACGTGGTAGAAGAAACTGCCTCTGACGCAGGTATTTTGCCCACAAACCCATTTTATTTTATTAGGGAATGGGGAAGGGGTTTGAGGCGTGCGTTTATCTTTAACCCGATAAAGAGGGCCGAGTTTGAGCTCCGAGTTACAGATGAAAAGGCTAGTGAGTTGGAAGAAGTCAGTGAGTTAGAGGGAGAAGATGGTGAGGGTATTGATCGCGCTGCTCGCAACTATGGGGAGGCGGTGGCGAGATTAAGGGCGCGCCTGGAGAGGGTAGAAGAAAATTCGGAGAATCCTAACGTGCAAAAACTCTTGGGAAATTTGGCCGATAGAACGGCTGAACACCGAGAGTTGATTGCTCGTTTAAGGACTCGTTACGAACAATTTGAGAATTTACGCTCGCGTTTGGAGCAAACCGGGGAAAGTGTTGAAAGAGCGATGGATTCGGTAAGAGGAGGAGTGGAAGCCGTCGAGGAACTACGGGGACGCGTGAGGAGTGGAGACGCCGAACTAAGAGTTGAACTTGAGACAAAAATGAGGGAGTTCAGGCAGGGGGTAGAATCGTCCGGTGCCTTCAATCGTTTGGGAGACTTGGAAAGTGAACTGCGTTCCCGTATAGAAAGCCGCACAGACGGTTTGCGAGAACGTTTTGAACTCAGAGAAAGAATCAACGGAGAAGAGACGCGCCTTCGATTTGAGAGTAGATTGGATACAGATGATGATGACGAAGATGAAGACGAAGATGATGATCTCGATGAAGATGACGATGAT
>CAYIAN010000017.1:0-10444 GCA_964361435.1 uncultured Candidatus Saccharibacteria bacterium | reverse complement strand
GGTAGAGCGCTGCCTTCACACGGCAGAGGCCGCAGGTTCGAAACCTGCATTGCCCACCATGGGTGATTAGCTCAGTGGTAGAGCGCTTCGTTGACATCGAAGAGGTCAGAAGTTCGATACTTCTATCACCCACCACCACACACTTGACTAATCCATTTTATGTGGTATTTTGTGGACATTAGTTCTTTAATTTTTGGTTTACTCACAACAGTTGTGTGCGATTCGAAAGAGATCTCCACACCCCAGGGATTTATAAATAATCAATGTCTGAGGTGTGGAGATCTCATAAGGAGATCTCCTTGAGAGGAAGGCTGACCATGTCCGATGATATGCTCGGCGAAGGCGCTCTGGCCAAAGTGGCTGGACCGTTGAAGGATTTTTTTGAAAAGCTGTGTGGGGCTAATGGCCAGAAGTGGCTTGAGGCCTTCAAGCTGTTTTTGCGCGGGGAGAACCCGTGGGTGTACAAATTCCTGCGTCCCGTCGCCGAGATTCTCATCCCGGCGACGGAGAACCCGCGCAACCCACGCGAGCTTCTCCAGACCCGCGAGGGTCTGCGGGTGTCGGACGACTTCCAAGAGCTCGTCCTGCCCCACATTCAGCGGGTCGAGGAGACCCCGGAGCTCACCCTCTCTATGTGGTCGTTGACCAAGCCGGCCAACGACGCGGAGATCATGGGTGAGACGGGGGGAGACCCCATGGACGCGACCGTCTTCGGTCACGCCCTGGTCCATCTCCTCTCGGAGCAGCCCAACGGCGAGAAGGGCTTCCTTCCCACCGACGGACATTGGATCATCATCCACGTCCTCGCCGTAGGCGAGGTCTTCGCGGCCTGCTTCTTCTGGAGCGACGTCCTGCTGGGGTGGCGCGTGGACGCCCGCCGGCTCCGCGACCGTCGCTGGGATGAGGGCCGCCACGTGCTGTCCCTCGCAACTGCTTGAGACCTTGGACCCTTGGTCTTCCCCTCCACCACAAGTGGTGGAGGGGAAGCCTCGGGTTGTTTGTTTTGTATTTGTGTTAAGATCGTCCTTAGAATATGTTTGATATCTTTTTAAAAAAACTGTTTTGGATAGGGGGAATTACTCTAGTTATTCTAGGCATTCTTAGTTTTTACATTCGCTATCAAACCCTTAAATACGATCTGCGTAAAGAAACAGGGGACACTTTAGAAATAGGAGAGTAGTCTTGTATAATTAACCTATGCCAAACATTAATTTAATTGGAGTGGCGTTGGCTGGTATTGTGGGCATGGCCGTGGGAGCCCTTTGGTACAGTCCCATATTTGGGAAACAATGGATGAAATTAATAGGATTCAACAAAGAAACCATTGAAGCGACAAAAAAGAGAGGGATGATATTGAGTTACAGCCTAGGGTTTGTGGGGCAGCTTGTAACCGCATACGCCCTAGCACTACTCATCGCCTTTAGCTTCCAATATTTTAGTGGGTTCTCGTACGGCGTCATTCTCTGGGTTTGGTTTGGAATAGTTTTGCCGATCCAAATGGGAGGAGTATTGTGGGAGGGAAAATCTTGGAAGCTCTTTATGTTGAACAGCGCGTATTCCCTCGTTCAATTATTAGCGATGGGATTGGTGCTTAGCTACTTAGGATAGGGATTTCGATAACTAATGGATCCAGAAATTGTTTTCGAAAACGAGAACTTAGTTGTGCTGAATAAACCGGCAGGACTTTTGATGCACAGCGACGGTCAAGGAGAGGCCACCCTAGTAGATTGGTTGATAGTGCATTTCCCCGAAGTAACTACGGTAGGAGATAAGCCAGAAGAAAGGCCTGGAGTTGTGCATAGATTGGATAAAGATACTTCAGGGATAGTGCTTGTTCCCCGCAATCAAAAATATTTTGAATACCTAAAAAGTTTATTTGCGCACGGGAAAATCAAAAAAACGTATCTTGCTATCGTAAGGGGAGTCCCAAAAGAGAAAGGGGGAATAATTGATACTCCAATTAGTCTTAAGCCTGGCACAACTAAACGCACTGTGCACGGAGGGAAAATGACTAAAAGTGCTATTACTCAATATAAAGTTTCAAAAGAACTCAAGAATGCCTCTCTTCTAGAAGTCTTTCCTAAAACAGGGAGAACTCATCAGATCAGAGTGCACATGGCATCGATTGGACACCCAGTTTTGGGAGATACACTATATGGATCAAAGAAAAATGAAGAGGAAGCTCCCCGTCAGATGCTCCATGCTTACTCCGTTGAGTTGGAGCTAGAGCCGGGCAAGGTAGTGAAGTTTGCGGCTGACCCGCCAGGAGACTTCAGAGCATTTCTAGCAAAACTTGAAAAATAAAGAAGAGTCGATTAAAGTTGCTCTAGCAATGATTAGCGCGGAAACACTAGAAAAGATTAGACCCGGCGTACGGGTCAAGGTCTATGACAAAAATGGCCAATTTGAGGGTATCGTTCTGGCCCGCAAGCACGGCAAGGAAGCAGGCGCTACCTTCACCGTACGGGGAGAAGTCGCTGGGGTTGGAGTAGAGAAGATCTATCCGATATACACCCCAACCATAAAGAGGGTTGCCATTCTAAAAGAACCAAAGAGGGTACGTAGATCAAAACTCTACTTCCTTCGTAAGCTTCCGGTTAAGAAGATTAAACAGAAGCTTGGCGTATAATTGTATTAAACTTTTGCCCAGGTGGTGGAACGGTTTACACGGCAGCTTGAGGGGCTGTGTCCCTTAGTGGACGTGCGGGTTCGAATCCCGCCCTGGGCACCAGATAGGAAAAGTGGAAGAGTTGTGGTAAGGAAGCTACCCAAAAATCTATGCCTAAACAATCCCCAGAAAAAGATGAAACGAGAAGCATTCGCACTCTTAAAAAAAGCTGAAAAGTCATGGTGGTATTCTGGTAGAGCACGTGCAGTCCGCGCTATGCTCGATAAAATACACATCAAAACAACGAACGAACCCGTGTTAGATTTCGGTGCAGGATTTGGCGGAATGTTTGCTGAGCTTAGGCGTCTTAGCCCTGATGTATACGCATTTGAGCCCAATGCGGCGGCCCGCGCTGAGGCAGCTAAGCGTGGATATAAGGCCACATATGCCACAAAGAAGGAGGCGCTATCCCGTCGTTATGCGCAGATTGGACTTTTTGATGTAATTGAACACATTGAAAATGATATTGCTTTTCTGCGGTCGCTTCATAAAGCACTCACACCAGACGGACTACTTATATTTACTGTGCCCGTTTTTCCACTGATATGGAACGACCACGATGTGATGAATGAACACTTTCGTAGGTATACTCGACGTTCGTTTACGAAAACTCTTCAGACAACCGGATACGAAATATTAGCTATTAGCCATTGGAACATGCTTCTTTTTTTCCCCGCCATGCTTGTGCGACTTATGGGATATTCAGGATCTTCTTCTTTTACGGGCGGATTTCTTAATTGGATCCTAACGTGCATAGTTATGGTAGAATCATTTTTGATTCGGATATTTCCGCTCCCTTTCGGTGTTAGTCTTGTGGTTATTGCGAGAAGAAAAAATACGTCAACTTCAAGTAAATGAACCATGCAACGAACTATTACCATTGCCGCTGATGATTTTGGTTTGACGCGAGGCATCACCGATACAATACTTGAGACGGTTGATAGGGGTTCGGTTACACTGGTAAGTGTGATTCCAAACGGGGAGGCAGTGGAGTACGCAATAGAGGAGTATAAAAAGCGTTCGGAGTATCTTATGCTCATCGCGCATCTGAATCTTACTGAGGGCCCGGCCTTATCGACTGTAAGAGATATTCCACTCTTGGTAGATTCAACTGGTAAGTTTAGGCATGGAGTTGTTGGATTATGGATAGCATACCTTATTGCTGGTAGCAGGGTGCGGTCACGCTTCCGAGAGCAGATACTACTTGAAATTACCGCCCAACTTGCACGCGTCAAGAAAGTAAGCGGTTTAAAAAAAATTGCCATAAATAGCCACCAACACGTGCACCTTATCCCATTTGTTTTTAATGAATTAGTAAAAATACCAGGCGTAACAAGGATTAGAACAGTACGGGAACCATTTCAATGGAGTTGGTCTTTTATCTCCATACTGGCGCGTTTAATGCTCGCACTACTCTCAAATCGTGCTGCACGCATTGCGCGTCTCCACAACATCACAACTAATGATTCATTTATTGGTTTTACACATTCAAGGTGCATGACCCCAAATGTCTTTCGGACTGGTCTTGCTAGGGCCAAGGGCTTTATTGAGGCATCCTTTCACCCCGGAAGCGCGACTAAGGGCGAATTAAGTTCGTGGCAGGGAAGTCGCGCCAATATTGCGTGGCACTACTCCCTATGGCGCGCCAAGGAACGCGAGATGCTTCTACACCCTAGATTTCTAGCAGATCTCGAGATGTATAGGGGGGCGTGACACCTTAAGTTAAATAGTGCATAACTAAAATAATATTATGCCAGTCCGATCAGGTAGCAAACTTCCCGCAATCATTTCCGTTGTTATTCCAGTCTTTAATGAGGCACATAATGTTGTACCTATGCGCAAAGCACTGCAGAACGTTTGGAACCCAATCTCCGCACACAGACCAGAAATTATTTTTGTAGATGACGGGAGTAATGACGAAACGTGGATTAATATTGTAAAGCTCTCAAGGGTAGATAAAACCGTCCATGGGGTACGATTCACACGCAACTTCGGTAAAGAAGCCGCGATTGAGGCTGGGTTAAAGAGGGCAAATGGGAAGGCGATTATTATCATAGATGGTGATCTTCAGCATCCACCGGAACTCATCCCACAACTTATCGAAAAATGGAAAGCCGGTAATGATATCGTTCGCGCTATTCATCCAACTCCTCCTGGCAGTTTTATAAAGCGCTTAACCTCATCCTTTTTCTATTGGTTTTTCAATAAAGTATCCGATACGCCCCTTACCCCAGGCGCTTCGGATTTCTGTCTTATCAGTAAAAAGGTAGCAGATGAATTTACTAATTTATCCGAAAAACAGAAATTCCATCGTGTATTAACGGGATGGGTCGGTTTTCCATCCACTTCTGTTTTGTATGAGGCGAAAGAACGCTCCCGCGATTCTTCCGCATACACATTGCGCAACCTACTTCCGTTTGCAAAAAACGCCATTATTTCGTCGAGCACGCTTCCCATGACAATCATTTTTGTACTCGGATGCTTCCTCGCACTATTTGGAGCTCTCCTGACTGTGGGACTTCTTGGGTATAAGTATCTTGTGGATTTTGAGTATATCGGAGGAGCCATAGTGCTTGCCGCATTTCTGATTTTTAATAATGGATTACTGTTGATTGCTCTCGGTATCATGTCACTTTATCAAGTTGCTACATACCGTGAGGTTCAAAATAGACCAAGTTATGTTGTGCGTGACACGGTGTAATGTAACAATGACACCGCTCCATAGATACTTAAGAGTTCTTGCTAAAATCAGCTCGAGAATGATTAAATAGATACACATACCTTCCATCAGAAAGCCGTAAATTTTATGCTCTACACAGGCAAAGGAGATAAAGGTACAACAAAAGTTCTTGATAGCAAGGAACGGTTCTCAAAGGGTTCTGATATGGCAGAAGCGCTAGGCTCCTTGGATGAGCTCAACTCTTTCCTTGGGCTTTGCAGGTTTAAAGCTCGCCAGATACAAAATAGAGAAGTGGTATTGGGGAAAAAAGAAGAAAGAATTTCCGAGATTTTGCGTGAAGTTCAAGAAAATCTATTCATGATCCAGGCCCAAGTAGCAGGTGCGGATAAGAAGATAACCAAAACCAAATTAACTAAAATAGAGAAAATAATAAATCTTATAGAAAAAGAAATCCCTCCCATTAAAAGTTTTTCCATAGCTGGGGGGACGGAACTTTCTGCCCTGTTGGATGTTGCTCGCACCATAGCAAGACATACAGAAAGAAGAGTTGTTACGATTAAAGAATTAGGATTAAGAAAACTGTCAGGACACACCCTCCCATATCTTAATCGGTTATCTAGTTTGCTTTTTGCACTCGCCAGGTTGTCTAATCACAGATCAGGCATAAAAGAAGAGACCCCCAGTTACAAGTAGAAACGCCGACATCGCACTGCATGCAGAAGTTTTTAAACTATACTCACGCGGCTCAAGGGAGTTTATCCATACTTCAGACACAAATAGCGGGAGTACATAGGAAAGATCAACCCCAGAGCACCCCGAAAGTGTTCTACTAGTGGTGTCTCTGAAAAAGGTGTCCTGGCGATAAACGCAAAAAGAGCTATAACGTAGACTGAGATTTAATTTATATTTTGCAAACTCTGCTGGAACAATTCATCGTCAGGATTTAGCTCAAGGGCTCTCTTAAGTGCTCCTTTGGCATCATCTATTCTCCCTTCCTGGATGTATACTTGCGCCAAAGCATAATAAACCTCTCCCTTTTCCCTAATTCTTTCCAAGAATTGTTTAAATGTCTTCTCCGCCAGATCATATTTGCCCTCTTCAAGGTAAAGCCATCCAAGTCCTAAGTATGATTCGCTGTTTGGATCTATCTCCAAAGCCTTTTTAAACATTTTTTCGGATTCCTCATAGTTCCCCATCTCTCTATAAATATCTCCGAGCCCCATATAGTTAAACTCTGAAGGATTTATTTCAAAAGCTCTTTTAAACATTTTTAAAGCTTCATCATTGTTACCCATATCCCTATATAAATAGCCCAATCCATATCCGTACGCTAAATCGTTATTGGGATTTATCTCCAAGGCTTTTTTAAAAGATTGCTCTGCCTCAGGATATTTATTCATATTGCGGTAGAGCTTGCCCAAGTCAGTATAAGTCCAATCATTGTTTGGATTTATCTCCAAAGCTTTTTTAAACATTTTTTCAGATTCCTCAACCTTGCCCCAATACCTGTAGGTGTTTGCCAAATCTAAATAGGCACCCTCTTTGTTTTCTGTTTGGCTTAAAATTTTCTGATAAATCTGAATTGTTTTAGAATAATCACCTTCTTTATAATATTCTTCAGCCTCAATCCTTAAGTCCTCTTCGGATTTCTGTTCTAGGCTTACCGACTTCAGAGCAAAAACCCCGATTATCATAACGATCAAGACCGAGAGCCAAAAAATCCTTTTTTTGAAAAACTTCATGGTGAAACCTTGTCATCATTGTACAATACTCCTTATAAAGAAGTCCCTTGATATAATGGATTACCCCACGATCGGTGAAGAAAAATCCTTTACTAACCGCCCGGCTATGGATAGAAACGCTAAAACCCCGCTGGATGCGGGGTTTTAGTCTTAAGCTTTAGATCACCTACAAAATTTCAATTTGGGTCTTGCGAGCACCAAACTGTACTGCCTCTGCTCTGGTGGGAAACCATACGTCCAACCGGTTGGTGTAACGTGAATGCATCCTGTCCTCTATAACGAACACTTGTTCGCCGAAAAGATCGGGAATCCTCACCTTGGTTCCAATAGGTAGCCAGTTAGCGGCCGCTATTCCTTGTCTAACACGAGTACCAGATGCAGTTATATAGGGAGTATCATCTGTCTGCGCCGTCTCACTAGAGTAGGCAGTAACAGTGGTAGTCACTATACGTTTTGCATCCGTGCCTGCGTCAGGCTGGGAAACAGTGATAGGGCTCTCGTTGAGTAGGGCGTTGGCCTCTTCGGTCAAAACAGACCCTACCGCCTCGGGAGCCGGTGCGGCGTCACTGACAATTACTGAACTTAAGGTTCCAAGAGCGAGTAGTAATGCAGCCGATATGATTTGTCTACTCATTTGTTTGCACCTGAGATGCCCCAGGCATTTAAAAACCCCCTTTTGGGGATTTGTTAAATCCTATCAGAAAAATGGCAAAATGTCAAATCTTATCCACAGGCGATTTTAAGGCTTAGATAGGGCTCAAATAGGTGCTAGAATAGTAAAAATGAGGGAATATTACACTCCAGCTGTGGTCTTGGGGTCGAATCCTAGAAGGGATAAAGACGCCCAGGTAATCCTCTATACCAAGGACCTAGGTAAGATTTCTGCCGTTGCCAAGAGTATCCGCAAAATTACTTCCAAACTGGCAGGCCATCTGAAAGTAGGAGCCTTGGTTGACGTACGCCTAATAGACGCAGGAGGCTCATATCAGTTAATTGACAGTTTGGCTTTCAAAAGGCCTTGTGGGGGCGGAGAACAACTGAGACTGGCTGCTTTTTTGGAAAGCGTGATTCCTCAGGGTCAGCCAGATATTCAGATGTGGTACACCGTTAGTGAAATCTTTAAGGGATGTGCCATTACCCCCCGAATTTACAAATACCTCTTGCAATTAATGGGTTTTGTAAGGGAAGGCGAGGATTCGCTAATCTGCCAAGGGTGCAAGGGAAAATACGGGCAAGTTGTTTATTTTTATGCTCCCGATATAATCTTTCTATGTTCCGATTGCTTATCTAGAGTACGCATAGATATCAATGAAACAATTCCCGTCTCCTAACATACGAAAACTTTCCGAGAGAGGATCGTTTAATCAAGTGGTTCCGGTTATCTTCACTTTAGTTGCGCTGTTTTTAGTTGGGGGATATTTCTATTTTAATTCATCAAACCAAGGTGTTCGCGTAGAGGTGAACTTACCGGAGCGAGAGATATATCCAGGCGATGTACTTGACGTAGATGTGGTAGTGGTCAATAACTCTAAAGCCACCCTACAAAACACTAGATTGACTTTGAATTTTCCGAGCGGAATTAGGCTTTTGGACAACAAAGACAGGGTGAATGAAGTAAGAGAGCTCGGAGGGGACGTAAACCCAGGGGCCCTAGCAAAAGAAACGTATAAAATAGTAGTTTTGCCAGGGGGAGAGGGTGAAGATTATACCCTAGAGGCCAAAGCTAACTACTCTACCGAATCGCTCTCTAATGATTTTGAGCGCAAGCAGAGCAAACGAGTAGATATTAAGACAGGTGGGTTTGAGCTAGAGATGACCGCCCCAGAGAAGGTGTCTACCGGGAAAAGCTTTCCAATGGAGGTGGCCTATAGGTTACCGGAGTCGGAGGGGGAAAGCCTAGATAAATTTCTGTTATTAGAAGGACCCTCCCTTAGGGTTGTTGATGCCAACACGGAACAATTTGCTGAGAACAGATGGCTGCTTGAGAAAAAGGAAGATCAAAAAATTAAGGCATCCGTTCTTATTGGGACTAAACCATCGGATATTTTTTTCCTGAAAGCAAAGGTGGTGGCTGAGTTTGGAGGAGAAGACTACTTAATTTCTGAAAAGCAATCAGAGGTATTACTCATCGGATCTTCCTTGGCGCTTAGCGTTGGTCTCGAAGATCCCAAGGGGTTTGTTAGCCCCGGAGAACTTCTACACTACAAAATGAGCTACAAAAACAACACGAATGTTGAGTTGAAGGACGCCTTGCTGAAGGCGGAGTTGGTGGGGGATATGTTTGATTTTGGTTCTATCCAAACATCGGGAACGTTTGATTCCATATTGAGAACTATTACGTGGAGCTCCAGCGGGTTTGGAGAATTAAGGGAATTAACTGAGGGGGAGGAGGGGTCGTTTGATGTAAACATTAAGGTCAAACCTAGTTTTCCGATAAATAGCGCCAATGACAAAAATTTCACTCTTAAAGTTAAGGGAAGCATTGAATCTCCTACGGTAATTCAGGGAACAGATGCTGACCGCACTTCGAATTTCGCTAATTTGGAAGTTAATGTGTCTGGCAATATTGCAGTGGATGCTGAAGCCTACTTCAGGGATGCCGATTCGGGAATTTTGAACGAGGGACCGTTTCCTCCGAGAGTTGGGCAAGCCACAGAATACACAATTCATTGGAGTTTAATTAACACAGGCACGGACGTGGATGAAGTTACGGTGCGAGCGCATCTCGAAAACGGAGTGGATTTCACGGGCGAGGTTAGAGGGACAACCAACGTTTTGCCTGTACTGGATAGCTCAAGTGACGAGGTTGTCTGGTCAGTGGGTACCGTCTCCGCGACTCAGGGGATTTTAGGCAAGGGACCAGAGGTAATTTTCCAAGTGAGGTTAACCCCTGGGGTCGGGTCTCTGGGGCAATTTGCGCCGCTTTTGGGGATAACAAGTGTGTCTGCAAAAGACGTATTCACGAACGTAAGTCTCCTGGGTACAGATACTCCATTAACGACGGTCCTTTCGGACGATACCACCGTTGGTTCGAACCAAGGAAAGGTTATACAGTAAAGGTATGGCAAAAGAAAAAGATCTTAATCTGATGGAAAAAGTGATTAACCTGTCTCGGAATAGGGGATTTATTTTTCCTGGTTCAGAGATCTACGGCGGATTAGCTAACTCGTATGATCTGGGACCATTGGGGGCAGAACTCAAGCGCAATATCAAAGACCTCTGGTGGAAGACTTTCGTACAAAAAAGACCAGATGTAGTTGGCATAGACGCAGGGGTGATTATGAGCACTCTAGTTTGGCGGGCTTCCGGACATTTAAAGAACTTCAATGATCTGCTTATTGAATGCAAAGAGTG
>CAYIAN010000016.1:0-11328 GCA_964361435.1 uncultured Candidatus Saccharibacteria bacterium | reverse complement strand
GCATGTATTTTGAAGGCCCCACTCGCGGTATTCTCGGGTATAGAAACCAATTTATCATAGACACCAAAGGAGAGGGTATTCTTGCCTCCCGCGTTATCGGCTTTAGACCGTATGCAGGAGATATACGGAAACGGGCGGTTGGCTCTATGATATCTATGGCTAAGGGGACTGCCATGGGCTTTGCATTGTGGAACCTACAAGACCGTGGCACCCTTTATATCGGCCCCCAAACTGAGGTATATGAAGGGATGGTAATCGGCAATACGTCCAAAGGAGAACAGATGAATGCCAACCCCACCAAGGAAAAACAGCTCACAAACATACGTTCCTCGACATCGGATAAAGCCATCAGCATTACACCCCCACTTAAACTCACTATTGAGAATGGGCTTGAAATCATGGCCGACGATGAGTATTTGGAGCTTACCCCCCAAAGCGTCCGGCTCCGCAAAATGTATTTGACGCAAATTGAACGCAACAGAGCCCGCCCGAAAGTTACTTAATACAATGCAGCAAGGTAACGATGCAAATAAAATAATAGGCTTCTATGGACTTGGAATTGCCCCGGGCATTTTGCAAATTCTCGAACGACTTCATTTTAAAAACCCAACTCCAATCCAGCAGCAAGCAATCCCCGTTGCAATAGAGGGGAAGGATTTAATCGGAGTGGCTCAAACCGGTACCGGCAAAACATTGGCTTTCGGCATACCAATGATTCAGACCCTTACGCAAAGAGGAGGACAGGGGCTAATTCTTTTGCCTACGCGCGAATTGGCGCTCCAAGTGGATGAGGTCTTTCATAAAATAGGCCGATCCTTGGGCATCAAAACGGCAGTTCTTATAGGCGGCACTTCTTCAAAACCACAGATAGCTTCTATCTCTAGAAATCCGCATATTATAATCGCCACCCCCGGACGTTTACTCGATCACCTTTCCCAAAAAACAATCAAACTTGAGCGAGTAAGCATTCTGATTCTTGATGAGGCTGACCGGATGCTTGATATGGGTTTTCAACCGCAGATTAAACGCATTTTAAATGTGGTACCAAAGAATCGCCAAACCATGCTTTTTTCCGCAACGCTCCCGGCTCAAATCATATCAATCGCATCCTCCCACATGAAATTACCAGTGAGTATTGAAGTAGCCCCTCAAGGGACAACGATTGAGAGTGTTTCCCAGGAAATTTTTATTGTAGAGAAGGGTCAAAAAACCGAATTGCTTACTGTGTTGTTAAAAAAACACGGTGGATCAACTTTAATCTTTACGAGAACAAAATACGGCGCAAAGAAGGTTACTAAGACTCTTCGAGACTTGGGTGAGAAGGTTGCAGAGATACATTCCAACCGATCGCTTTCCCAGCGAAGAGATGCCCTGGAAGGCTTCCGTTCCGGGCGTTTCCGCGTACTCGTGGCAACAGATATTGCCTCCCGCGGTATTGATGTTGTAGGAATCGAGACGGTGATTAACTATGACCTACCATCACAGGCAGGGGATTATGTTCACCGTATCGGCCGAACAGGACGTGCGGGTATGGAAGGACGCGCAATTTCTTTTGCTATGCCTGAAGAACGGAACGATATTCGAAGCATAGAACGCCTTATCCGAAAAAACATTCCCGTATCCCAGCCCCCTGCGGGTTTTTCTAGGGAACAGGGGAGTCAGAGTGAATTTAACAAGCCCCGTCCGGTTTACTATCCCGGTAGAAGACGACGCCGATCCCCATAATAACTCAAAAACGAAAACACCCCGCACTCCAACGAACGAGCACGGAAAGTGCTTCGCCGTCGAAGACGGGGCTACATCCAGATCGGGCTACCGATCGGTTTCCATTCGACCATCACTCCAGGGAGTCCAGTACCAAGACCTCCGTCGTGGATGCCCAACCCTTCAGGGCTTGGCCTGACGGCGAATCGTCCGCCACGACAACGGGCAGGGGCCTTCACGATTGGGATCCGAGGCTCTTCGTCGAAGAGGTGGTGACCGAATACCACTGCCGGAACAGACGGAACAGCTTGATCCGGATCCAGAAGCGCCAACTGGGCCTCCCAGTTTCGGAGATTGCTTCCCGGGAGAGATCCCTCCAGCATCAAGTACCACCTGTTCTCGACTGGCGGGAACGGGTACTCAATCCACCATTGTCCGTGAACAAAATGCCCTAATGCTCGCATCACTTCCGGCAATCTGCTCATCTGTCCAGGGAAAAGGACGTAGGACTCTTCCCGGCATCTCTCAAGGGTTTTCTCCAAGAAGGGTACTCCTCTTTGGAGATGTTCCCTTTGCCGTGGGGTGTAAAGCGTCCCCATTCTCCGTTCGACATCCTCCGGTTTGCGGACCCTTTCCGGACCCATGATCGCGCAAGCACGATCGATGGTTGTTCCAATCATTTCTTTTCCTCCAGTGTCAAAGACTACAGGAACTACTCACTAAGAAGATGAGGCATTATGGGCATCTAGTCAATTTGGGGATAACAATGATGGGAAATAATCTATTTTTTGATACGATTGAATCTATGAGTAAAATTTTGAATGAGTTTGTTTCTAACGAGTCCCGTGAGTTTAAGTTTAAAATAGGCCACCGGATAGCTTCGTCCCTTTCTGGGTTTATTGCTGGTGTAATAGTAGGAAGTATGATTTGGCTCGTTGTTGTCTATATCCTCCGCCTTTTCTAAATTTCAATATCCACAACGAAAGTAGCCCCATATTCCAGCGGGCAGAGTATCGGGATACTTCCGCCCATCAAAAAATGGGGCCGTTGGTTGGGTTTCTCATCCACCTCCGTTCAGTCTTCGTCGTCCTCCTCTTCATCTAGGTCTTCATCATCGCAACAGACGCACATCGTGTTTCTCCTATCACGCATCGCTTCGTTTCTTCTTAGCCACTTGGTTGTGAGGGAACCGAGGCGAATCCTTCCTCAAGCCACCTGAAAGGTGGACTTGTTTCCTCAACGCAGAGAGTGCTATTGAAATCGCGAAAACGATGACGAGAATCAGCAAACCGAGAGCGTGCCCTCGAGGGTCAAAACTCGTCGACGCAATACCGTCAAACCCGTAGGTATGCATTTCTCCCTTTTTTTCGTTTCTGGCTATCTAGAGACTACCTAAATCTGCAGGTAGCCAGAAGCGAAATTTAAGATACTGAATTAAAGATAGCAAAACCGTTGACAATTGCCAGCTCCGAGATTTTCCGCTTTTACATAAAAAGTTTTGTATAATGGCTGTATGAACAAAAAGATGTGTATGAGCCTGATGCTCTTTGCACTAATTGGAATTAGCGCATTCTTCTTATTCAGCAAACCGGCCAAAAGTCCAACCGAACCCATAGTGGAGGACGTAGTCACGGAAAGCCAAGATAAAGACGACCTCATTAGAAACATTAACGTTAAACCTGGAAATCTGATTGAAAGTCCTTTGGTAATAACGGGAGAGGCTAGGGGATACTGGTACTTTGAGGCTAGTTTCCCAATTGTTCTAGTAGACTGGGATGGAGTGATCATCACAAATGGATTCGCCACCGCACAAGATGAATGGATGACGGAAAATTTCGTACCCTTTGAGGCTACGCTCGAGTTTACTAAACCAAGTTATGGAAAAAATGGAGCTCTCATTTTGCAAAAAGATAATCCTTCAGGCCTGCCGGAATTTGATGACGCT
The DNA here is from genome assembly GCA_964361435.1 of uncultured Candidatus Saccharibacteria bacterium. GTDB lineage: Bacteria > Patescibacteriota > Minisyncoccia > UBA6257 > Colwellbacteraceae > GWA2-46-10. The sequence goes on along the minus strand of CAYIAN010000016.1, from coordinate 7,679 downwards.
CTCGAAATACCGATTAAGTTTAAGTAAGAATTTCCGGTTTTTTGCCTTCTTTCTGGATTTTTTCTAACACAAGTCTACAGTTTTCGCTTTTTACCGCAAGCAGTTTTGTTCGTCTGCCCTTGGTAAAAGTGTAGACTCCAGGTTCCGGATTCAACGCACGCACCATTTGTTCTATCTTCAAAGTTTTTTCCCTATTACCATTAAGGGCGTCTTCCAAGTCTTTTTCTTCAACTAAACCCACATCTGTTTTGAAGAAACTGGTAAAAGTGGCCTTACTCTCATCTTGAGGAGTAGGTTTAAATTTGCCATAACTGAAATCAGGAAGTGTTTGTATCAACAACTCCAGAGAAAGTTTCCCCAACGCCTCTATTAACTCTTCGTAACTTTTATTTTCTATATTTATTTCCTTTTGGCAAAGAATCGGTCCGTCATCCACTCCTTTGTCCAACATAAACAAAGTTGTTCCCGTTGTTGATTCTCCGGCAAGGATGGCTGATTGGATAGGGGAGGGACCTCTAAATTTAGGGAGTAATGACGGGTGCACTCCTATAATCCCCAACTTAAATGCATGAATAACTTCCAGAGGAATGATTTTGGCGTACGCCGCCACTACCCCAAAATCGGCTATCTCCGAGAAAGATGAAGACAGTTCAACAAGATCTTTTTTTGTTTCTGGCTGGAATACTCTGATATTATGAGCCTTAGCTATTTGTTTTGTAAGGGGAGGAGTAACAAGTTTCTTCCTGCCAACTGGTTTGTCGGGATTGCAAACCACAGCTACCGGAGGCATGCCAGCTTCAACTAAACCCCTTAGAATTATGCCCGCAAACTCAGGCGTGCCGAAAAATACGTATTTCATTCTTCCTGCTTTCTTGATTTAAGTTTCTCCCACCTACTCATGCGATCTATGTAGAGTCTGCCGTCAAGGTGATCCACCTCGTGCTGGAAAATACGGGCAAGCATGTCCGAAGCTTTTATCTTTACTTTTTTCCCGCTGGAGTTATGACCCGCAAGAAGGACTGCCGCGGGACGTTTCACTGTGCCGTATTTACCTGGAATACTTAGACACCCTTCTTCTATTTCTTCTTTTTCTTTGGACCGTTTAGAAAGTTTCGGGTTAAAAACAGCGTAAAATTTGTCGTCCCACTTTGCCACAAAAAAGCGCTCGCTCAGCCCAACCTGATTGGCAGCTAACCCTATGCCGTTAGCCTCTTCCATGGTTTTGCGCATACGCAAAACTAAATCACTAATTTCTTCCCTCGAATACTTAGCAAAATCAAACTTCTGCGTCTTTTTGCGCAAAAACTTTGCCTGTTCTTTATTTTCCAGTTTTAGAATGCCTTTCATTTTTCAAAATTCCCATTTCACCAATAATCTTCATGAAATAGGCCCCTTTGTTTTCTACATTTTCTCTCTCAGCCACATCTTTGGCAATCTTCAATAATCTATCAGCATTGTGACTCTTCGCAAGTTTCATATACAAAGATTTATGCGCTTCGTCTCCCAGAGCCTCCGCTATCAAGAGCCCCATTAGTTGATGCTCTGAATAAACCCTAGATTCGCCGGAGCGACGTTTGAGTTCTTCCATGTACGAATCTTTCCTCATGCCTAAAGCATATCTTCTGTTCCTCAGGTTGAAAAGAGACCTAACTCCACGTTAGAATTCATCAGAGCTAAATGTCTTCCCCAAACACCAAGATTAGATTCAACAAGAACGGCATCTTCGCCGCTCTTGTTTTGGCGGTAATTTTAATCACCGCCTTTAGCGCCTACAGTCTTGGGTATCAAGCGGGCACAACCAAACCCGTGAATATCAATATCGAGGAGCTTTCTGATATAGAGCAACCCGAAGGATCTGAACCTAAGGCAGATTTCTCCATATTCTGGGAGGTCTGGGATGAGCTTAAAAAGAAACACCCTGGCTTTGATGGAGTTGATAAACAAGATTTGGTATACGGAGCCGTTAGGGGACTGACCGACGCCCTGGGGGATCCAAACACTATCTTCTTCGAGCCGGAAGATTCGCAAAGATTCGGAGAAGATATTAGTGGTCACTTCACGGGTATAGGAGTGGAAATCGGCAAAAGAGACGACCGTCTAGTTGTAGTCGCGCCCCTCGCCGGATCTCCAGGAGAGAAGGCGGGTCTGCTCCCTGGAGACATAATTGTGGCCATAGACGAAAAATTGACTAACGGCATGAATTTAGACGAAGCGGTCAAGAAGATACGCGGACCCAAGGGAAGCATTGTGGTTTTGACCGTAAGAACTAAGGATGAGATCGCCACCAAAGAAATATCTGTGGTTCGCGACAACATTGAAGTACCCTCCGTAGGAAGCGCTATGCTGGAGGATAATATCCTACACATCAAGATCCATAACTTCAGCGCGAACACTCCTATACTTTTCTATACCGAAATGGTGAAGTACGCCTTCACCGAAGTGAGGGGGGTAATTCTTGATTTAAGAAACAATCCAGGTGGATTTTTGGACGTAGGTATAGATGCTGCCGGCTGGTTCATCGGGAAAGACAAATTAGTCGTTACTGAACTTTTTAGCTCTGGAGAAAAAGAAGAGTTCTATTCCACAGGATCGGGGATATTTAAAGATATTCCCTTGGTAGTTTTAGTAAACGAAGGATCTGCTTCCGCCTCCGAGATTCTTGCCGGAGCTATTAAATATCACAGGGGGGTAAAGCTCGTTGGTACCCAAACTTTTGGCAAGGGGACGGTCCAGCAGCTAGATCGCCTCAGTGAGGGTTCAAGTATTAAAGTAACTGTAGCCAACTGGCTCCTTCCCGATGGCGCTCTCATAGAGGGGGCTGGCATAACACCGGATGTGGTAATTGAACAAAACGAAGAAGATATCCTTGATGACATAGACACTCAATTGCAAAAAGCCATCCAGACTCTCAAAGAATCCCTCTAGATGCAAATACTGCTTTTGCAAGACATAAAAGGCTTGGGAAGACACGGCGAAATAAAGAACGTTTCCAACGGATATGCCAGAAACTATCTAATTCCCAAGGGGCTAGCCAAAGCTGTCGCAGAAGGGGAAAGCGAAAATATCGCCAAGCAGATTGAAGAGAAGAATACTAGAGATATGGAGCTGAAAAGAATGTTAGAAGATCTAAGGATGAAAACCAAGGATAATCCCGTTATCGTGCCTATAAAAGCAGGGAGGGGAGGAGAAATATTCAGTTCCATAAAGATTCCCGATATAGAAAAAGCTCTTGAGTTCCATGATCCCGTAATCGCAAAACAAGCGGAAGTACAAATCAAAAAACCCATCAAAGAAATTGGGTTACACGAAGTTTCTGTGAATTTGGGTGGGGGGGTAAGAAATACTTTTACAATAGAAGTAAAACCTTTTACTTAGCCGCTCACTACCTGAACCATCTTCACGGCGCGTTTGTCGCCGTTATATTTAATCTTGCTCTTGGACAAAAATTTAACTATCCCCGCTATGCCCGCATAAAGAGTATCGTCTGCTCCCTTTTTGACCCCCACTCCGGGAATGAATTTAGTGCCTCTCTGGCGTACTAAAATTTCACCCGCCCGCACCTTCTGGCCGTCGTGACGCTTAACTCCTAATCTTTTTGATGCCGACTCTCGCAGGTTCTTCGTTGAACCCGCAGCCTTTGTATGTGCCATTTATAACGTCCCCAGTATCGGGTAAAATAGGTGTAATGTCAATTAAAGAATGGCTTAAAGGAAAAGAGACACGGGTCGCTATTTTGATCTTCCTGCTTGTCCTTTGCGCCTATGGTATCGGATATATTATGGGCTACGACTCAAGTAGGGCGCCGATTGTTATAGAAAACGTAAACCCGTAAAAAAGAACAGGCTCGTCAGAGTGACGAGCCTTCACGGGATGGTGAGTAGGGTACGTAGAGAGGGATGCACAGTTCCCTTTCTCTTCCAGGAGAAGATCCGAGCACTGACACACCGAATCGACAGCTGGAGCAGCGGGAGGGAAACAACCTTCGCTGACGTACCCGACCCCACCATGTCGGACGGTTTGGTCGTAAGGGGTTGGACAGAAGCAGTGCCACCCCTTCGTGGATACACCATCCGACACATTCAAAAAAGGTGCTCCCAGGGGGGGAGGAGCGCCGAGATCCGTTCTACGCGTAACGGACTGAGTCCTGAGCGAACCTCGGACACCCCGCCCCCGGTGATCATGTAACATGATCGTGGGATACTTATTTAATACACTGTTATTCAATAAATGTCAATAATAAGAGTTTCTATTCATACCTTAGGGCTTCTGTCGGATGTTTCTTTGCGGCGCTGCGCGCTGGATATATCCCAAAAATTAACCCTACGGCTCCAGTGACACCCAAACTCAAGAAAATCGAGGATATCGGGAAAGTGAAAGCCCATGAACTAGTTAAAAAGTGAGAAAGGACAATGGAAATCAAATAAGACAGCACGCCTCCCAGAATAAAAATCACAAAAATGGTTACAATAGCCACTCCGATCCAAACCAGGCCGGTTTTTTCTTGGCCAAAACAATGCCTTTCCCGAAAATCATCCTAGACCGCTCAATGAGTTTCATTTGACAACCGCGCCCATTATATGGCTTTGTCTTCCAGGCTACAAGCCCCTACATATACCCAATCTTTTTGAGTAGGGGAGAGTGCTCCCACTCCCAGAGTTTTTTGGCTCCCAAGAAGGCTTGGTAGTCATCCTGCCAATAAGGGAATTCCTTTAATTGAATAATGCCTTCAACTTCAGACCATTGATGAGTGCATTTTTTGTAGTCCACATTGGTCATGGGGTAAGGGGGACGTACTTTTTCTCTTCCTCCTTTGGTTCTCATAGTACCTCCGCAAACGTAACAGCGTTGATTTTGGTCAATACGTAAAATCCAACGAGTCTGCAGAGTTCTAAATTCTTCGAGTAGGGGAGGATAGTAAGCGGCGGTTTGGAGATTGTAATCCCGATATATTCCTTGGGAGGTTTTGATATCCACCACCCCGAACTTGCCATCAATTAAGGCCATTGCATCAACCGTTCCGGCATAGCGATCGTTGAAGTTAACCACCCTTCTTTCCACCCATTCTGGATCAACCTCTATGCTGCTTTTCTCTAAAAAGTTTTTAAATGCTTCCACCGAAGGTTTTATATCCTCTTCGTATTCGGGAGTCTTGCCGATTAATATGGCTTCAACCGCTTCGTGGACCCTCGTCCCTTCGTTGGCAGATTGTTCCATAATCTCTTCTGCCTGGGCAAAGTTATCCAACTCGGCGTAGTAACGGTAAAGAGCCGGCTTGGCCTTAATGTTCAAGATAGAGGTAACCCGGGGATACCAAACGCCATTTATTTCGTATCCGTTTAATTCCTTAAATTTATCTGGATTAGAATTATTCCACATCTTTATCTATAAAAGCTTCGCACGGGGGCATTTTGAAGCAAAACAGCTCTATGTAATCTAACAGCTATATTCACCCATAGGGGAGAGGTCTATCCTATATATGTCGCAAAAGCATCATTATGCGTCAGTTATACAAACACTCAACCCCGCTTCCCTCTCTGATTAAAGCCGAACCTTTTCTGAATGATCGCCCTTGATTATATACTATTTTTCTCTTTCCTCTAAAGATATTGGGCTGGGTTAAGGGTTACTCCAATTGGTACCAAACCAGTAGCTGGAGGCACGGAGAATAATCCCCCTTGTTCTCTGTTGGTACTCGTACGCCAGCCAGCGCTCGGCGTAGCATAAAGCCCAAAGTGAAGGTGCGGTCCTGTTGCAAATCCGGTGCTCCCCACATACCCAACGAGACCCCCTTTCTCCACTCTATCCCCTACTTTAACGGTTGACCCAGAAAGGTGAGCATAAAGAGTACTCAACCCATTACCGTGATCTATCAAAATATATCTTCCGTATTGGTAGTAAAGACCGTTGTAGTCAACCCTTGATACTGTTCCCCCTGCCCCCGCCCTAACCTCCGTTCCGGTTGGCCCCCCTATATCCATACCGTTGTGGGGTCTGCCTTTATAGAAACGACTGGAGTACGCAGTTTCTCCGTAGTTTTGGGTAATGACACCGGTCTTTTGCCCACTGGATGTAACGGGCCACGTCAGGTATCCGACTTGACGAGTGGGAACACTTGAACGATCAAAATTCTTCGACAGTTGAGACTCTATGTCCGAGATTTCATCCAATAACGCTCGCTGTTGTTGCTCCAAATCAGTTAGGAGGTTCTGATAAGTCCCCTCTTGGTTTTTGGTCTGAGTGAGCAGTTCTGTTTTTTGACCTTTTTGTTCATCGAGAATTATTTTTCTATTCGCCAGGTTAATAACCTCTACTTCTAGTTGAGATTTTTTGCTACTACTGACATTAATTGTTCCTTTCAGTTGTTCCTGCAAACCCGAAAGATTGACGGCCTCTTTAGATATATCGTATTGCAACGCTCTTAAGGCATTGATTTCGGAAAGTCCTTCGGCCAAGGTGCCGCTTCCCAAAATAGATGGCAGAAAACCATACTTGTCTTTTCTCTGGACCGCACGCAACAGTTCTCCTACTTGAGATTGTTTCCTGCGCACCTCCTCCCCTACCTCTTCAACCTCATATCCCAAAGACTCTATCTCGAGCGTCAACTTTTCTATATTTACCTCGCTGGATCGAATACCTAAAGTCGCTTGTTTGATTCCGGTATCTATTTGCCCAATGGCCCCCTGAAGAGTCCGGGCCTGTCCTTGAAGCTGATTAATCTGTCCTTCGGTTTCGGCAATCTCCTCGTTAACTTTCTCTACCTCTTTTTGTTTTTCTTCTATTTGTTCCTGCAAGTCATCTTCCGAAACAGCAAATGCACTCCCTGAGAAAATGAAGACTATAATAAGCGTTACTATTCCTATTCCCCTTCTCATTGTGAGCTACTTAACTAATGCCCCGTCTATGCGCGAAAGCGACTCTTTCTTCCCCAGTGCGGCCATAATTTCAAAGGGACTGGGTGAACTCTTCTGGCCTGAGAGCGCCACCCTTAACGGCCACAATACTTCTCCCCTATTGTCACTAGAGAGTTTTTCCAGAATTGCCCGTTCGAGTAAATCTGTTTTGAAGTCTTTCTCCAGTATGTCTGTTACTATTTCCTTCGCCCTATTTAGGTTTTCTTTTACTTGTTCTCCGCTCATCCCCTTCCAGCTCAATAACCCGGCATCGTATTCGGGCAATTTGAAATAGAAATGCACTAAATCTTTCAATTCTCCGAAACGGTTAATGCGCTCTTTTACTGAATTTATTATTGGTTCGTTTAAATTCCAATCTTTTGGTATATAACTTCTTGCCGTTTCAACAAAAACGTCATTATTCATTTGTTTTATATATAGATTATTCAACCAATCCAATTTTTCCTGGTTAAATACTGCTCCACCCTTTTGTACTTTTTCCAGGGAGAATTCTCTAATAAGATCTTCTACGCTAACAATTTCTCTATTCCCTTCTGGATGCCATCCCAAAAGACCTATGAAGTTCAAGAGTGCTTCCTTCACGTATCCTTTTTCGATGTAATCGCGCAAAGCAGTATCCGCAAATCTTTTCGACATTTTGCTGCGGTCTGGATTCAAAATCATGGGCAAATGAGCGAACTTGGGTTTTCCAAATCCTAACGCATGCATCAAAACAATTTGTCTTGGCGTATTGGATATATGATCTTCTCCTCTTATCACATGAGTGAT
>CAYIAN010000015.1:0-11546 GCA_964361435.1 uncultured Candidatus Saccharibacteria bacterium | reverse complement strand
CCTTCCGTTTACGTATATCGCTTTATTTTCTTTCCACAAATCCTTAGTTTTCGCCAAAGTATCCGCGAAAATTAATACTTCTATAGTATCACTTAGATCCTCAATCTTGGCAAAAGCCATCACCGATCCATTTTTAGTCACAATATTCTTGATCTGGGTGACCACGCCGCAGGTCATAATTCTCTTGCCCTCTTTATTTTCCCCGAAGGCACTCTTTATCGGACTAACCTTATCCGGATTAATATCCTTGAGAATTTCTTTCAGGGGGTGTTCTGTAACGTAGAGGCCAAGCAACTCTTTCTCCCATGCGAGCAGATCTGTCTTTTTGGCTTTGTGCTCTGCGGGTTTTAGCTTGATCTCAAATTTATGTACTCCACCGAAAAGTCCATTCTGACTCTTGTTTTGGCCCTCGCCCGAGGCCTTCAGGAGGTAATCCATGTTTTCCAAAGCGGTGGCCCTATCGACGCCCAATGAATCCAGGGAGCCGCTTTTAACGAGAGATTCAAGTACTCTTTTATTAAGATTGTGCGAACGGGTGCGGAGTGCAAAATCCGCCAGACTTTCGAAGGGGCCGTTTCTTAGTCGTTCCCCCACGATATTTTCAGTGATAATAGATCCAACATTTTTGATGGCCGAAAGACCAAAGCGAATATTTGTTCCCTCTGGAGCGAAGTAGGCGACACTCTTGTTGATATCCGGGGCGAACACCTTAATGCCCATACGTTCCGCTTCTTGAATAATCTCGGCTGTTCTCTCGACATCATTACCAACGTGGTTAAGCAAAGAGGTCATAAATTCTTCCGGATAACGGGTCTTGAGGTATGCAGTCCAATACCCAATGAGGGCGTAGGAGACGGCGTGAGCTCTGGGGAACCCATACCTTGCAAATGGAGGAAAGAGGTCCCAGATTTGCTTGGCAGTCTTCTCATCGATACCGTTGGCGACCATGCCCTCAATCATCTTTTCTCCTTGAGCGTCCAAGAGGGATTTAATTTTCTTACCGATAGCCTTACGCAAGGTATCGGCTTCAGGGAGGGTATACCCAGCAAGGTCAGTGGCAATTCTCATCATTTGCTCTTGATAGATACCGATGCCGTATGTGTTCTTGAGGATGGGTTCCAACTTGGGGTGAATGTATGCCACCTTTTCTTTCCCGAATTTGCGCTTGATATATGAAGGGATAAGGTCCATGGGTCCTGGGCGGTACAGGGCCACGAGAGCGATCAGGTCTTCAAATTCATGGGGTTTGATTTCTTTCATGTATCTGCGCATTCCAGATGATTCATATTGGAAAACGCCAACGGTTTCTGCCTCTTGGAGAAACTTATATGTTTCTTCGTCGTCCAGAGGAATCTCGGATATTTTCACATCCTTACCTTCAAGCTCTTTGATGAGTCTTAGGGTGTCTTCCATGATAGAAAGATTTCTTAACCCCAAGATGTCGATTTTCAAAAGCCCCATGCTTAAAATGCTACCCATCTCAAACTGAGTGATTATGGAGTTTTCATCCTGCGGCGCTCTTTGGAGGGGAAGATATTCCGTGATGGGTTCTTCCGTTACCACCGTTCCGCAGGCGTGTACCGATGCGTGACGCGCCACACCTTCCAAATTGGAAGCGGTGTCGAGAAGCGCCTTGGCGTTTGGATCCTGTCTGTACAGGGTGCCCAATTCGGGAACTTGCTCAACATACATTTTGATTTCATTTTTGGGTCGTCCTTGGTTTGGATTGAATGGTATGAGCTTCGCTATCTTGTCACAAAAAGGATAGGGGAGACCCATCGCTCTGCCTGCGTCTCTGATAGCTTGGCGGGCAGCCATGGTTCCGAAGGTTATAATCTGGGCTACGTGATCATCTCCGTACGTTTCCCTAAGATATCCGATAACTTCTTCTCGCCTGTGATCTGCAAAATCCAAATCTATATCTGGCGGTTCATTGCGTTCAGGATTCAAGAAACGTTCGAAAAGTAGATCGTATTTGAGGGGGTTTACATCGGTGATGTTTAGCACATACGAGACCAGACTACCCGCAGCAGAGCCCCTTCCTGGTCCAACCATGATCCCGCGGGCTTTTGCCCAGTTGACCATATCTTGCACAATGAGAAAGTAATCGGCGAAACCAGTTTTTTGGATGATGGATAACTCGTGGTCTGCGCGCTCTCGTACCCCTGCGGTTTCCCTGCCAAGGCGCTGCTTGATTCCCGCATCCACGAGTTCCTTCAAATATTCAAAACCATTCTTTTTTCCAGCTGGGAGTTTGAACTTGGGAAGGTGGAGAGTGTTTAGCTGGAACGCAAAATCGCATTTCTCTGCAATTAAAGAAGTATTATTAATAGCTTCCTCAATGTGTTTCTGCTCGAGCCCCGCCTTTTTCAGGGCTGCTTGCATCTCTTGGGCGGAGCGGAAAGAGACATCATTCCCTTTAAACGTGAAACGATCTTCGTCGTCCAGTTTGTTGCCGGTTTGAATGGCGAGCAGAACTTCGTGAGTGGGGGCATCGCTTTGAGATATATAGTGGGAATCTTGAGTAGTTACTATGGGAATTTCCAACTCTTCAGCAATTTTAATTTGCGCCTCGATAAGGTTGGGGGATTGGGGTTGGATTTCGATATAGTAGTCGCCTCCGAAAAGTTTCTTGTAGAAACTCGCTACTTCCTTAGCTTTTTTCATATCTCCTTGTTCTATGGCTCTGGAGAGTTCACTCGTGAAACAACCAGAGAGGCAAATTAATCCTTTACGGTGTTTTTCAAGAAGTTCACGGTCTATGCGGGGTTTGTAGTAGAAGCCTTCCAGATGAGATTTAGTAACTAATTGTACGAGGTTCTTGTACCCAACTTCATTCTTAACAAGCAGCGTTAAGTGGTACCTGGTGGAATCCACTCCCGAGTCCTTATCGTGCCTGGATCTGGCTGCTACGTACGTTTCTAGTCCGATTATGGGCTTAATTCCGGCTTTAGTAGCCTTTTTGAAAAACTCAACTGATCCATAGAGATTCCCATGATCCGTGATAGCCAAAGCCTCCATCTCAAGTTCTTTTGCCCTATCCACCAGCTGGTCAATCTTAGAAAGTCCGTCGAGAAGGGAATAGTGACTGTGGGTGTGTAGGTGAACAAATTTAGTCATCAAGGAGAATTCGTTGTCATTATACCGACTCCACCCTAAACTTTAAATGAGAAAGAACATGCATACCGTTGGCGCAGATGAAGCAGGTAGGGGAGCTCTGGCAGGTCCGGTGGTGGTGGCGGCGGTAGCGATACCCAAAGGATTTAAGTGCCGAGTCGGGGGATTGCCAAAGCTAAGAGATTCAAAGAAGCTATCTGCCCCTCAAAGGGAGCTTTGGTATCAATATCTGATAAACACAAAGGGAGTATTTCTTTGTACCTCGAGGGTCTATCAAAACCAGATAGACAAAAATAATATTACAAAAAGTGCTAACTTGGCGGCGAGCCGTACAGTGGAAAAAGTAGCTTTGGATATGAACAAAAGATTGAGATCTTTGAAGATATTACTTGACGGAGGCTTGTATCTTGGAAACGCAGAGCACAAGGGTATAAAGACAAGTACTTTGATTAGAGGGGATGAGAGAATTGTCGCCATTAAGCTTGCCTCTATCGTGGCTAAGGTAACGAGGGACGGGTACATGAGAAGACTCCACCGCCGTTATCCAGAATACGATTTTGTAAGTCACAAAGGATATGGAACCAAAAAGCACTTCAGGGCTCTTAAGAAGTTTGGGATTTCTGATGTCCACAGATTGACATACCTCACCGGATACCCTAATTTAAAGCCAAAGCGTAACTGAAATGTCAGTACCCAAGAAAAGACATAGTAAATCCAAGGCGAAGAGGCGCCGTTCACAGCAGGGACTCAAGAAGGTAAACCTCCTTGTCTGCGCCAAGTGCGCGGCTCCGGTGTTATCCCACCGTGTTTGCAAGAATTGCGGAGAATACGGCAAAGCTAAAACCAAAACTGAAGCTAAGACGTAAAATAGACGTTTGTACCTAAAAAATGGCGACTAGACAACTGGGTAGAGGAGTAGTGATCCAATCTCTCTATGAGTGGGATTTTTATGGTCGCAAAGAAAAAATAGATGATATTGTAGAGCGCAACCTTGAAGAATTCGCTCCCGGTTTTAGCGAAAAGGAATTCGTGGCAGGATTGGCTAAAGGAATAGTGGAAAGGATTGATGAACTCGATAAGATTATTGAAGCCTCGGCTCCCCAATGGCCCATTGAAAAACTGCCCATCATTGACCGCAATGCCTTGCGCATAGGTTTGTACGAACTTTTACATGCGGACAGGAAGGAAGTGCCGCCCAGGGTTGCCATAAATGAAGCCATAGAGTTGGCTAAAACCTACGGAGGACACAATTCCGGAAAGTTTATTAACGGCGTGATGGGGACGGTGTACCGCGAGATAGGGGAACCGGATCGCAATCCCGAAACCAGCAGAAGTGGAAAAGAAGCATAATGGAATTAGATAAAATACAAAAGAAGATTGGGTTGAGATTTGAAGACAAGGGGTTACTCGAAGAAGCTCTGACTCACAGAAGCTACCTTAATGAAAATCCTCGTTGGGGCCATAGTAATAATGAGCGCTTGGAATTTTTGGGGGATGCAGTGTTGGAACTGGCGGTAACGGGGGAACTTTTTAAGAGATTTCCCAAGAAGGAGGAGGGCAGGCTCACGGTGCTACGCGCGGCCTTGGTCAATTCAAAATCTTTGTATGAGGTGGCGGAGGAGATAGGGTTGGATAAGGAACTTCTTCTCTCCAGGGGAGAGGCGAAGGATACCAAAGGAAAAGGAAGAGAGACCATTTCTGCCAATGCGGTGGAGGCCGTCATAGGCGCTATATATATGGATCAAGGATACGAAAAGGCAAAAAGATTTGTGGATACTTTTATTATTTCAAAGTTAGATTCAGTAGCGGAAAATGGAGGTAAGGATGCTAAAAGTCTGGTGCAAGAGCACGCTCAAGCTGATTTTAAGATTACCCCGAGATACGAAGTGCTCGATGAAAGCGGACCAGCGCACAATAGGCGTTTTAGGGTAGGACTTTACTTTGAAGAACAGCTAAAAGCGGAAGGATCAGGTACCTCAAAGCAAGAAGCGGAATTGGATGCAGCGGAGAAATTCTTAAAATTACTTGAGAAATAAAGCGCTATCCACAAATCAACCTATTTTCCTGATATAATCTAGATAGATGCAAAATCAAAGGAAAACTTCTACTGTAGTTTTGATTCTGGTTTTGGGTATGGCTATTTTAGGAATAGTTAACGCTGCTTTTGTGGGTCCTACTCAAGCTCCCCCAGGGGGAGATGGAGCGATCGCTACGCTCTCTAACGGCGACGTGGGTGTTGGGACATCTACCCCCGCCACAAAACTACACGTTGTTGGGACCGTTACGGCGACGAAAGTAACCACTAACACCATTGACCCCGTGTATACCATTGACGGAGAAAAATATGCCACTTATGTATCAGGCATGATTGGCTTGAAGGAAGAGATCACGGGTGTTATCAACAGCCAAGGGGAGGCGACGATAGGCTTTAGAAATCAACAGAAAGGTTCTGATCTGTGGCTTTTTGCTAAGGCGACTGATCTTGAGAGAAACTTTGATCAGTTAGCAGTTACTCTTACACCATCCTTTGACGGGAATGTGTGGTATAAGAAAAATCTGGATACTCTTGAACTCACCATCTATTCAAGTGTCCCCGGGGAAATATCATATCGTCTTACGGCTCCTCGGTTTGACTGGCGAGAGTGGCCAAGCATTCTTGGCACAGAGGAGAAAACAAATGGGTTAGAAATAAATACTGGGTTAGGGGGGAAGATGCAGTGGTGAAGTTCGGCATCTAATTTGCGCTAACAACGTCTTTGAAGTTAGCCTAGACTGTTTATATAGTAGTGAAATTCTGTTTGTCCTAAAACAAGACAAGTAGTTTGTCGGAGTTGTGCTAAAATCTTTTAGTACAGCAATGCTTTTGAAACGACTTGAACTGCAAGGCTTTAAATCTTTCGCAGACAAAATAACCCTTGATTTAGCCCATAGAGTAACTGCAATCGTAGGGCCAAATGGTTCTGGCAAAAGCAACATTACAGACAGCATAAGGTGGCTTTTGGGCGAACGGGATGCGAGAAACCTAAGGGGAGGAAAAGGAGAAGACCTCATTTTTGCGGGCACCAAAGACAAGCCTCGTTCGGGTATGGCCCAAGCCACCCTTCATTTTGATAACTCTTCAGGAGCGCTACCCGTTGAATACAAAGATCTAGCGATATCAAGGAAAGTAACCAGAGAGGGGTCATCCATCTTTACGCTCAATAAGTCAGAAGTACGCCTCAAAGACGTTATAGAATTTTTCGCCAAAGCCAAGTTGGGAGCTAGGGGACTGACGATAATCTCCCAGGGAGAGAGCGATATGTTTATCAAGGCTACCCCGGAGGAAAGGAGAGAAATGATTGAGGAAATTTTGGGACTCAAGGAATACCAACTGAAAAAAGGAGACGCCTTAAGAAAACTCAAAAACACCGGATTGAATTTAGATAAAGCGAATGCCTTGATCGAAGAGTTGAAGCCTCACCTCAGGCTCTTGCGTCGCCAGGTTAGTAGGTATGAGGGGAGAGAAGAAGCGGAAAAAGAGTTAAGGAAACTGGAGGATCAGTTTTTTGGTACACAACTACACGAGTTAGAAAAAGACTTAGGAAGCAGCATTAAAGAAGAAGGAGAGTTGGCAGTCAGGTTGAGGACGGAAAAAGAAAAACTGGAGGCCTTAAGAAAAACTTTGATTGATATGAAAGAGAGAGAACCCCAGTCGGCTAAAGAGTTGGAAGCGCTTCGCCGCGAAGAAACCAAGTTTCAAGGGATGAGAGCGGATTTGCAGATCGAGTTGGGCAGAGCGGAGGCTAGGCTGGAGCTATCCAAAGAAAGAGAAGGGTTCGATCCTCAAAAAGCCAAACGCGCATTGCAGGAAATCAAAAATATTGCAGAGAAACTTTCCTTGGAAGAAAACCTGGAGAAAATCAAAACCTCTCTAAAAAAAGTCATCCAAATTATTGAAGAAAATAGCGGCCTCTCTGGAGGTAGTGCTCCCGAAGGTTTGGAAAAAGAGAAAAAAACATTGCTCGAAAAGCTGAAGGAGATGGATACTTCAATTAACGAAATTAAAAAAAAGGAAGAATCGTTAAGAGAAGGACTTGAGGGATTCAATAAAAAGTTTTCTGAAAGCTATGAACACCTAGATGTTCAACAGAAGAAAGTTGGCGTCTTAGACGCCCAAAGAGGAGAGCTTCTTATTAGAAAGGAGAGATTGGAAACAAAATTGGAAGGATTGTTGGAGGAGCTAAAGCAGATAGGCAGGAGTAAAGATTCATTTAGGGCAAGCGGAGAAGATAAGATTTTACTAAGGGGCGACGAGATGAGGGAGCATATGGTTAAACTCCGATCTCAGCTGGCGAGTATCGGTGAGATAGACGAAGGGATAGTGAAAGAAGCAAAAGAAACCGAAGAAAGATTTGAATTTTTGAGTGGGCAAATAGAAGACCTAGAAAAAGCGAGCACAGATCTCGATGGTTTAATTAAGGAATTAGATAAAAAAATACACGAGGACTTTACTGCCGCCATGAGCAAGATAAACGAAGAGTTTGCCAAGTTAGTAAAGATCGTTTTTGGAGGGGGAACGGGTTCTATGAAGTTGGAAAAGCTCACCAAGATTAAGGAGAGTGAAGAGGAAGAGGTCATTGAAAATTCAGAAGAGATCAAAGTTCCAGGAATTCTCGTGGATGTAACCTTACCTAAGAAAAGAATTAAAGGTCTCGATGTTCTCTCAGGTGGGGAAAGAGCTCTGGTTTCCATAGCCGCTCTCTTTTCTTTGATATCGGTTAGCTCTCCGCCATTTCTTTTTCTGGATGAGGTAGACGCGGCATTGGATGAAAGGAACGCCAAACGCTTCGGGGATATTGTAAAAGAGTTTTCCAAGCACACCCAATTCGTGATTGTGACCCACAACCGTGCCACCATGGAGGCCGCAGATGTGCTTTACGGAGTTACTATGTCGAAGGATGGAACTAGTAAGTTGGTTTCGTTGAAGTTGACGTAAGAGGGTAAGATGAATATTATGCCCAAGACATGTTAGTCATAAAACTGAGATTAATAGGAAAGAAGGGGCAACACTCTTTCAGGGTGGTCGTTCAGGAGAAGCGTTCTAAATTGCAAGGTGCCTTCACTGATGACCTAGGTTGGTTTAACCCGCACACTAATCAAGTGAAGATCAACCAAGAACGCCTTAATCATTGGTTGAGTAATGGCGCCCAGCCCACAGAGAGCATGGAAAAGGTTCTTAAACATGCTAAGGATTCATCGGAAATTGAAACTTTTGTGGGAAGGACAAGAGCCAAGAAGAAGAGGGGAGACAAACTGGCGGAGAAGAATCCTCCCCAGACGGTAGAGGTTCCAATGGCTGAGGCTAGTGAGACAGAATCTGCTCCTAGCGCAGAACCGGTAGGGAGCGTGAAACAACCGAAAGAATAGAAATAAAGGTCGTTTTGGAACAAAGATTCAGACAGAATGGCAAGCCCAGAATACTCAGATCAACAGTTCTTGGAGTTTGTAGTCAAGTCTATAGTGGATACTCCCGGTGATGTACGCGTTGAGCGTACGGTGGACGAGATGGGAGTGTTACTTACCCTACACGTTAACGCCAAAGATATGGGTCAGGTGGTAGGGAGACAGGGTAGTACCGCTAATGCTATTAGATCTCTATTGAAGATAGTGGGGGTTAAAAATAATGCCCGCGTTAACTTGAAGATCGAAGAACCAGAGGGCGGTCGCAGACCAAGGATGGAACGTAAAGAAGAAGGCAGAGAAAGGCACGATAGTCCGGGAAAATTTAACATGGGCGGCACCACAGTGGGTCAGGTCATAGACGACATCAAGAAAGACCTGTAGAAACTGGACACACCCCAAAGCAAAAGCCACACACGTGGTTTTTGTTTGTGCAAATTGAGAAGAGATATAATACATATGATGACGTTTCATATTATAACGATTTTCCCCAAGCTCTTTAGGCCGTATCTTGCCGAATCCATCATAGGAAGGGGGATTAAGAGCGGCAGAATAAAAACTAAGATATACGATCTTAGAGAATTTACCAAAGACAAACATCATAAAGTTGACGATAAGACGTATGGTGGAGGCCCCGGGATGGTTATGGGAGTAGAGCCGCTCTCGAGAGCCCTCAAAGAGGTTCTTAAGGGAAAACCAAAGAATAAAACGTTAGTTTTTCTGACTGCGCCAGCGGGAAAGGAGTTTTCAAATAAACTGGCAGTAACGTGGGCAAAAAAATACGAGCATCTTGTATTGATAGCCGGTCGTTATGAAGGATTCGATGAGAGGATTATATCAGTGATCAAAAAGGGCATAGGTTTTCCAGTACAGGAAGTTTCTATTGGTCCGTATGTGTTAACCGGGGGAGAAATCCCAGCTTTGATAATAATAGATGCGACCGCTCGTCAGGTCCCCGGCATTTTAGGAAAAAGCGAATCTCTCGAGGAGAGTCGTTACGGTACGGGAGTGCCAGTGTATACAAGACCCGAGGTATTTAAATTCAAGGGTAGAGGCTATAGGGTGCCGGGAGTATTACTCTCCGGAGATCACGCTAGGATAGACAAATGGCGCAAAAGTAGGGGCAATAAATAGGCAAACCCTTGCTCAGCGCCTGGTTTAGTGTTATTCTTTGGCTCGCAATCTTATGGTGGAAAAAGAAGTTATAGACGTAATAGCCAAGAACGTTTCGACCGGTTTGGAGGCGGATTCTTTAAGTCCGGAAGAGACTGAGACAATCAAAAGCATGATGGATCTTGGAGTATTCTACGGGAGCTCCAAGGCGCGTACTAACCCCAAAATGCGCAAGTATCTTTTAACTAACAGATCGGGATTTAGCGTCATTGATCTTGAAAAAACCCTTGAGGGCATCAAGAGAACGAGTGCTGCGATTGAGGAGGTAGTGGTAAATGGCGGAATGGTTTTGCTCGTTGGCATTTCTCCTTCAGTGAAGGGAGCAATCGGGGAAATGGCTGCGGAATTAGACTTGCCTTACGTTACTGAAAGGTGGCTTGGAGGAACGCTTACTAACTTTGAGACTATTTCAAAGAGGATTAATCATTTAAAAAAGCTCAAAGAAGATAAGGCCAATGGTGATTGGGACAAATACACCAAGAAGGAACAATTGGATTTAGGCAAAGAATTGACTAAGTTAAGTAGGCTCTTCGGTGGTTTGGAGAAGCTAAATAAACTTCCTCAGATGGTTTTTGTTGCCGATGTGTCAAGTAACGTTACTCCAGCCAAGGAAGCTAAAAGTTTGGGAATTCCCGTTGCTGGAATTATTAATACTGACGCAAATCCAAGGTTGGTAGACTACGGTATAGCGGCTAATGAGAAAAATGTGAAGAGTGCAGAATTCATTTTGGAAAAAATAAAAAGCGTGATCATCGCGGCTAAGGCTAAACAGGCCACGGTTGCACCCAAAGAAGTCGCAAAAGGGGAAGAGAAGAAGCAGGTATAATGGTAGACGCCAGTGTTGTAAAAAAACTTAGGGATTTAACGGGAGCGGGGGTCATGGACGCCAAAAGTGCTCTCGAAGAGGCGGGTCACGACTTCGAAAAGGCAGTAGAGGTTATTAAAGAGAAGGGTCTCGCCAAAGCAGAGAAGAAAGCGGAGCGGGAAATTAAAGCAGGAATCGTAAAAACCTATACTCACAATGACCGCGTAGGAGTAGTGCTAAAAGTTGGTTGTGAGACAGATTTTGTAGCGAGATCAGAACCCTTCCAGCAGTTAGTTCACAATCTGGCTGTACATATAGTAGCCATGAATCCGGCGAATGTTGAAGAACTCATGGTACAACCTTTTGTCAAAGATGAAAAAACTTCTGTGGAGAACTTAGTAAAAGAAGTTATAGCCAAAACAGGGGAGAATATAAAGATTGACGAGTTCTATCGCCTAGAACTCTAGGTTCTTGTAGAATAATAGAAATGCAAAATCTTTTTTTGGAACTAACTTTACTGGTGTCACTAGCGACTATCGTCTATCTTATGTCAGCTGCTATTCCAAGGATTGAAGACAAAAAGGAAGAAGAAGATAATGGAGGGTCTAAGCGTTCCAGTTTGCCTTTAGATAAGTTGGATGAAGTGCTGTTAAAATTCAAAGATAAATTTTTGCGCAAGATGAAAGTGTTTGTGATGAAAATAGACAACTTCATTAGTAAACAACTTAGATCCAAAAAGGATTAATTGGGAGTAGGGTTGAAGCCCTGGGCTTCCTCAACTACACTAACTTTAGTTAATGCACGGGTGGCAGAGCGGTCAAATGCACGAGACTGTAAATCTCGCGCCCCATGGGCTACGGGGGTTCGAATCCCTCCCCGTGCACCAAGTAGGAAATTGCAAGTTTGAGATAGCCACCTCGCTTCACTCAGCGGTCAAAGCGTATTGTATTTTGGACTCAAAAATGAATTGGCGGTTTTGCATTCGGGGAAAAGAAAATTTTTTAATCCAAGA
>CAYIAN010000014.1:0-12662 GCA_964361435.1 uncultured Candidatus Saccharibacteria bacterium | reverse complement strand
GGAAATCTCAAAGAACGTAGTATCTGTATGCCACAAAACATCAGATAAGTCAATATCGTGGGCATCATACGTCAAAGTTGGAATCAGCTCTCTGAGTGGATTTTTGAAGCGGCAGAGGCTATCCAGGTTCTCCCAGAGACGACAAAACCCCGTATCTAGGGGCTCTTGTATCACATCTACTTATTAGAACCAGTATGAAAATAGTGTCGAGCTCCCGCAAAGCCGACACCGATAGTCGGTGTGCCTTGCGGGGGCTCTTGGATATCCACTCTCTATTCGGCAGAGCGCTTCCAGGGCTTCTTCCAGGTGGAGTAGCCGACGGTGAATGCCGTGACCACCGTGAATACCAACCAATGACGGGCATCCCCTGTGATGGTCGCCGAGAGTCCGAAGAACCACCATCCGACTCCCATGCTCAGGGTGGCGATGCCGAAGGCGACCGTCGACTTGTGCGTAGGGGGAGCGTTGGGCCCATCCGTGAATGCTGCATATGCGAGAGACAGAGCAGCGCTAAGGATGAACACCATGGAGATGAATAACCCAGGCACCCAGAATTGCTGTGCGTGCTCGATAGTGCTCATTGCATCACCTCTCCATCCCGCACCATGGTTTCAGACATCTGCAGCCATGGAAGAATGGATGAGTGGTGTTCCACCAGATTCGTCTCAGCATGTTTCTCCTCGTTCGGGAATTCAACCACCAATACGTAGATTAGTAGCTCAGTTCCCGACAGGAGATACTCAAAGAACAATAAGAGAAAACTAATACATCATGGATTTGAATGCAAATACGTCGTGGACATCATACGTCAAAGTTGGAATCAGCTCACAGAATGGATATTTGAGACAGCAAAGGCCATGTCTACACTTCCAGACAATAAAAAAGCCCCATTCTTGGGGGTGTAGTATCACATAGGCTTAATAGAATCCGAACTCTAAAAATAGAAAAGACCCACACTGAGGGTTCTCCTTTCGTCCGAAGACTTAGGAGAACCCTCAGGGGGTCGGGTCGGGTTGGTTCAGCCGCCAGATGTATCGAGGTCGATGTTGGGGACGATGGTCTCTGGCCGGAACACGACCCGGTAGTGATAGACATCCACCCCCACTGGGTCGATCTGCTCGACGAAGTAGGTGACGTTGTCACTCAACCCCAGGAAGTGCTTCTTGTACGTGTCCGGCCCGACCCTGCAGGTCACCGTCAGCTCGCCCGGTTCATCGTGGTTGCCCAGCGAGCACAGGCCGTCGATTTCCAGCATGTAGGTGTCGGTGATGCCGTTGTAGAACACGATTCGCCGGTTGATCTCGAACTGATCTGCCGCCGTCGAGATGTTCCGCGAGGCAACGTCTGCCTGAGAGTCGCTACACGCAGCCAAGGCGAGTGCCATGACCACGATTGCGACAATCTTCCTCTTCATTGTTTATCCCTCCTTGGGATTCGTTTGCGTTGTCTTCGAAGATAGGTCTTTAGATACATACCAATATATCCAAAGACCCACCCTCGAGACGCTTAAAAGAACTTGAGGGGAAGATACCACAAAGTATCTAAGAAGTCAATAGTGTGGACCATCAAGTCAAAGTTGGAATCAGCTCTCTGTGTGGATTTTTGAAGCATATAGAGGTATCCAGGAGTTGGAAGAGAACAAAAAAGCCCCGTTCGGTGGGGTTTAGTATCACATATCAAGAGTGAAATCAGATATATACGTCGGGTCCGAGGACACCGACGCATTGTCGATGCCCTCGGACTGTTTGGTTAGTGCGGCAGGCCTCTAGCTGTGGAAGAACAGAGCATTCTTCCCAAGTCTGTCGAGAAGATCTCGAACATCCTCATCCGATTCCCTGCGGAAGCGAATGGCGCATCCGCCGATTGAGTCATAGAGGTGGAAAGTCACAACCACCTCCTTTGTGTCGACCGCGAAGTCGACTCCGTAGTACAGGGAGGGTACTGGCCCATGGGGAGCAGCGCTCAGCCCGTTCTTCTTCCGCCTATGAATGAATTTCATCCTTGTTCCTTCTCTCGTCGGATTCAACCACCAAACCTATTCAGTAGCTGAATCCGCGAGAGAAAACGTCAAAGAACGTGGATTATGGATACCACGTTAGTTATATGTAGTCAAGCGGTGGAGGTGGTGGGAATCGGACCCACGTCCAGATGGTTCACGAAATGATCTCTACAAGCTTATTCTGACTTGGTTTAAGGAGGGAAGCTAAAAGCCAGAAGAAATGACTTTCCACCCGGTTAGTGTGGTGTTCCTAGGTTCCTCCTAACCAAAAGAGTCTAGGTAAGCTCGAGTTATGACACCGCTACTTCCTATCCGAGCATTCGGAAGGCGATGGAGCCCTTAAGCGTAAGCTGGGACTCTACTTTGAGAAAAGTTTGCACTTAACTCATCTGGAGCTTTTAAGGAGTTCTCCAAGCTCCGCTTGCAACCATTGCGTTCATACACCCGTCTACACCAATCACCCCCTTATTTATTTTTGAACGTACGCCTGATTTCCGTGTCGCTCTCGCGCTTTTTGATAACGTCCCGCTTATCCCATTTCTTTTTGGAACGAGCAAGCCCCAGTTCGATCTTCACCAGGCGGCCCTTAATATATGCCCGCAATGGAACAATCGTCAAGCCAGACTCCTTATATTTTCCGGAGAGAGTTTTTAACTCTTTTTTAGTGAGTAAAAGCCTACGATCCCTGCTTGGGTCATACTCTGCCGGAGTGTTCTTGGGTTGGTAGGGAGAAATGGAGGCTCCCACGAGCCACGCCTGTTTATCCTTGATGCGGGCGTAGCTGCCGGAGAGGTCAATCTTTCCGCTCTTTGCGGCCTTCACCTCAAATCCCAATAACTCAATGCCCACCTCAATTTTTTCGAGGATGTTGTAGTCGAAATAGGCACGCTTGTTTTTGGATAACTCCTTCATTTGTTTTAAGTATATACCGGTGTTTTTAGTTAGACACCATATCAGTTAAGCCGCATAATTGTTATTAACGAAATGATCCAAACCATCAGAGAAGCTATCGCCAAGCGTCTGGAGGATAGTGAGTTTGAAGTGAAAATCGAGAATTCTCCCGAGAGAGGGCATTTTTCCACTAACGCTGCCTTCATCCTTGCCGAAAGAGAAGGTATGCGTCCTAGGGAGGCGGCAGAGGAGTTACGCAGTTTCTTGCACAAGCACGATGATGCGAAAGTTTTTGACCGGATAGAGCTGGCGGGAGGCGGGTTTATAAACATCCGGCTTTCCCCAGAGGTTATCAAGGAGGAGCTTAAGAGAATTGTGAAAGCGGGAAGCGCTTGGGGTAGGGTAAAGACAAAAAATAAGCACAAAGAAACGGTTATCGTAGAATATTCCGCTCCCAATATCGCCAAACCAATGCACGTTGGCCATCTCCGTTCCACCATTATCGGGGATGCCATCGCTAACGTTTATGAGTTCTTGGGTTACGGAGTGGTGCGCTGGAATTACCTTGGAGATTGGGGAACTCAATTTGGGAAATTAATCGTTGCGTATAAGCTTTGGGGAAAGAGAAGAGAGGTTGCCAGAAATCCCATAGAGGAACTGGAAAAGCTTTACGTTAGATTCCATAAAGAGCTAAAAGACAATCCTGCATTGGAAGCGGAGGGGAGAGACGAGTTCAAAAAACTGGAGACGGGAGATAAGAAGAACAGAAAGCTATGGAGATGGTTTAAAAAAGAATCTCTCAAAGAGTTCAATAGGGTATATAACCGTCTGGGAGTAAGCTTCAGTACTCAGATAGGGGAAGCCTTTTACGAAAAGGAATTAGAAGGAATAATCAATCTTCTAAAAGAAGAAAAACTAACGCAAGAGAGTGAAGGGGCTTTAATGATCGAGTTGGAGCGTTTTGATTTGCCCCCGGTGATGATTCGCAAAAGTGATGGAGCAACTCTTTACTTCACGAGAGAGGTAGCTAACCTTAAATACCGTATCGAAGAGTATGAACCCAAAAGAATTCTTTACGTTGTAGCTAACGAGCAAACTCTACACTTCAACCAACTTTTTGCAGTCGCCAAAATGTTGGATCTAGCGAAAGGCAAAGATATGCCGGAGCTAGCACACGTTAAATTTGGACTAGTTAGGGGAGAAGCTGGGAAAAAACTCTCAACTCGTGAGGGAACAGCCGTTAAATTAAACGAACTTCTTGATCGCTCCGTAAAGCTATCTCAAGAAGCATTAAGTACTCGCAAGGTAGATCTCAAAAGAAGTGAAGCCAAAGAGACGGCAGAGATTTTGGGGATGGGAGCGGTTAAATACAACGATCTTTCCCAGAATAGGATGTCCGATATCGTCTTTGATTGGAACAAGATGCTCTCTTTTGAAGGAAATTCCGCTCCGTATCTCCAATACACGTACGCCCGCCTTAAAAGTATCTTAAGAAAAGCCAAGGGTGTTCCCAAATTGAACAATATCGCCTTAACGAATGAGAGAGATCTGGTTTTAGTACTCAAACTCTCTGAATTCCCGGAAGTCCTAGATAGGGTGAAGGAAACTTATATGCCAAGTCAGTTGGCGAGTTACCTTTACGAACTGGCCAAGGAAGTTAACTCCTATTATCACAGCGAACCCGTTCTCTATTCCGAATCGGAGCTTAGAACGGTACGTTTAAACTTAGTTAGAGCAGCAAGCGATGTTTTGAAAACAGGTCTTGGGCTTTTGGGGATCAAAACCGTAGAGAAGATGTAGTTAGATCGTTATCTTCACTTGGAGTCTTCCCCCCATTGCAGGCTCCCCTTTAATGGCGGCTCGTTCAACTTTCAGGAAGTGTCCGGAAGAAGCGATTTCTTTCTGGTTATCTTCTATTAACTTGGACAGTAGGCCGTCATTAGTGTCATAGGTTAACTTCGCCTTCTGGCCAACCATCAACCCTTGCCTCTTGCGAGCATCCTGAAGTTCGCGCAAAAGTTCACGCAAAAGACCTTCTTTTTCGAGCTCCGGAGTGAGTTTAGTATCCAACCCGACGGTGATACTTCCCGTTTTACTCCTCAAGAAAGCTTTGCCCATAGGGGTGTCAAATTTAACTGCCAATACATTAACTTCATCCCTCAATAATTCCACAAGCTCTTTGTCGGATTTAATTCCCTTGGATCCCTTGATAATCACCATCGCCATTTTCTGCCTCAAAGGTTGTTTGGCTTCGGAGCGAAGGTTGTGAACCAAGGAAGATAGATTTCTCACAACCCGCATTTTTTCGAGAAAAGGTTTGTTTTTGGCAATTAACCCCTTGTTGCTTTTTGGGTAATCACATAAGTGGACGGATTCTGGATTTTTGGGGTTACGGAGGCTGCTGTAAATTTGTTCTGCAGTGAAGGGAAGGGTCGGAGCTATTACTTTGGAGAATTTTGAGAGTACTTCGTAAAGGGTAGATAGGGCCTTGGTGTCTCCGGAGACGAAGCGGTCACGAGAACGACGAATGTACCAAGTGGAGAGGTCTTCGATAAAGGGAGCGAGAGGGCGAGTAGAAGCTGGAAAATCAAAGTTGTCTAAACCAGAGGCATATTCGCCAATACACTCTTCTAGTCGTGCCTTGATCCACTTATCTAGAACATGATCGGAAACGGTAAGTTTTGCGCCCGGTTGCCATTTATGAAGATTAGCGTAGGTAGTGAAATACTTGAAGGAGTTATGAAGAATATTGATACTATTGCGAGCCTCTTGGATATCACGTTCATTAAAATCCAAATCTTCGCCTAACATAATTTTGTTAGACATGAAGTAGAGTCTCATGGATTCTGCACCGTATTTTTCAAGAGTTTGCTTGGGGTCAGGGTAGTTACCATACAATTTACTCATCTTCCGGCCGTCAGTTCCCATAAGGACTCCACTTACCACAACATTTTTGAAGGCCGGTTTGTTCTTGAGGGCGGTGGCGAGTACATGGAGGGTGTAGAACCACCCCCTAAGCTGCCCGGTGTACTCGATAATAAAATCAGCGGGAAAACCATTCTCAAAAACGGCTTTGTTTTCAAAGGGGTAGTGGTATTGGGCATAAGGCATGGCGCCGGATTCAAACCACACGTCCAGAATCTCTTTGACCCGATAGGCTTTTTTGCCGGAAGGGGTAGTCAGAACTACTTCGTCAATTTCTGGACGGTGTAAGTCTTTAATCTTCTTGCCGGACAGCTTTTCTATTTCCGCCAACGATCCAACCACAATGCGTTCCCCGTCTTTGGTTTCCCAAATAGGCATGGGAGTTCCCCAGTATCTAGCTCGGGAAAGAGACCAGTCCGGAGCATTCTCTATGTTGTATTTAAACCTCTTTTTGCCAAAGTGTCCGGGTACCCAGTTGATCTGCTCGTTTGTTTTGAGCATTTGTTTGCGCAAAGGATTGATTTTCATAAACCAGGCGTCCTGGGCCATGTATATCAAAGGTGTAGCGCAACGGTAGCAGTGGGGATATGCGTGCGTTATTCTCTCTAAACGGATAAGCAGCCCTTTTTCTTTTAGAGCTTCGATTATAGCCCCATCGGCTTTTTTGAAATAGACATCAGCCCAAGGGAAGGGGAGAGATTTTTTGAATTTACCGTCCTCATCCAAAATCAAGGGCGCAGAGAGTTTCTTTGCCTGTCCCAAGTTAAAGTCATCTTCACCGAAAGCGGGGGCGATATGGACAATTCCCGTTCCCTCGTCTGTGGTGGGGAAAGAAGCAGACCATATTTTGAAATCCCTTTCGTAGTTTGGAGTAAAAATTGGTTCAAAGAGAGGCTCAAAGGATTTCCCGGCGATTGCCGTGCCACTTTGTGTCTTCAGAACCTTCCAGCTTTTCAATTCCGGATACCTAGATAGGGCTTCTTTGGCTAAAATATATTTCTTTTTGCCGTCAGTAATCGTTACATACTTAATCTTAGGATTTACGGCTAATCCATTATTGGCAGGAAGGGTCCATGGGGTGGTAGTCCAAGCAAGGGCGTAAGTTTCTTTCTCATCCTTGATTTTGAAAGAGATGGTGACGCCCGGATCATCTACATTTTTATAGTTTTCTGCAGCGTCCATGGTTACTTCAAACTTGGAAAGAGGAGTTGCGCAGCGAGGGCAATAAAGAGAAACGCGCCTTCCTTTATAGATCAAGTCTTGATCATAGAGCTGTTTAAATATCCAAATAACTGTTTCCATGTATCGGAGATCATCTGTGCGATATGGATGATCCATGTCAGCCCAACGGCCAATGTGATCTATGTACCACCTCCATTGGACAGAGCCCTTGGCCACATATTCCCTCGCCGCTTCAATAAAGTTGCCCACACCAAAGGTTTCAATGTCTTTTTTGACCTTCAATCCGAGCTGCTCTTCCACTTTTTGCTCGGCCGGCAAGCCGTGCACGTCCCAACCCCAAACACGGGGTACATAGTATCCCTTCATAGTTTGATACCGGGGGATAATGTCTTTGGCTATTGAAGGGAGGAGGGTGGCGTAGTGGGGAAGGCCAGTGATAAAAGGAGGGCCATCGTAAAATGAAAAAATCCTACTTTTGGGATTTTTATCAATGGATTTCTTGAAGATGTTGTTTTTCTTCCAGAAAGCGAGGACTTCCTCCTCTTTTTCAAAAAGAGACCCAGAAGACAACTCCTTAAATTTTTTATACGCGCTACCAGCCATTCGTGGTATGGAATATACCTTAAATCTCTGCTAAATCAAACCAACCTGCTTCTTTATTCCAGCCATTTTCTTGGTGGCTACCGAGGAGGCCGTCTTCGCTCCATTAGAGAGCACTTTCATGACAAATTTCTTATTTTTCATCAAAGAGACGCGTTTTTTTCTAAACGGAGCTAGGTAATTGGAGATTAATCCGGCGAGTTCCATCTTGAAGGTCGCATATCCCGCATTTTTAAACTTCCCGACAACCGCCTCCGTTTTCATTCCGGAAAATGCGGCATAGATGTCTATTAAGTTAGAGAGGGCAGGACGATTCTTCGGATCATATCCAATTTGTTTCTGTGAGTCGGTAGTGGCGGACATAATCTTCTTTTTTATCTCTTGGGGTGAGTCGGATAGGAAGAGACACCCAGAAGGAATAGATTTACTCATTTTTTGTTTTGGATTATTAAGGCTCATGATTCTCGGAGTTGCGTTATATAACGCCTGGGGCTCTTTGAAAGTTTTGCCAAAGCGGGAATTGAAGGCACGCGCCAGGGTGCGCGTTAACTCCAAGTGCTGTCTCTGATCGTCGCCGATTGGCACAAAGTCAGCATCGTAGAGAAGAATATCTGCTGCCATGAGGACGGGATAGTCAAAAAGGCCGGCGTTAGGGGTTTGCCCCTGACTTATTTTCTCCTTATACTCCACCATTCTTTCAAGTTCTCCCATGGAAGTGATGGTGTTCAAAATCCAAGCGAGATTCGCATGTTCGCCAACGGCAGATTGGATGAAGAAAGTAGATTTCTTTGGGTCTATACCCAGGGCCAATGCGTCTACTGCTAAGTCGAAGATATCCTTAGCCTTGCGCTTGGCGTCGTACTTTTGGGTTAGGGAATGATAGTCGGCTATGAAGTAGTAACGCTTATAAGGTTTCTTTTGGAGTTCAATCGCCTGCTTAAAAGCCCCCAAGTAGTTTCCTATGTGTAAACTTCCTGAAGGTTGAAACCCAGTTACAACCACTTTTTTAGACATGGTTTCATTATATACCAAGCTTGAAGAACCCTAGATCTCAATCACGACCGGCAGAATCATTGGGCGGCGTTGAGTTTTGTGATATATGAACTGTCCTATCTGATCTCTGAAGAGAGATTTCAGATAATCTGCATCCACATTCTTAGTTTTGGGGAGTCTGCCTACAATCCCCCTCACCCTGCTGCGCATCTCTTTGAGGAGTTCTTGATTTTCGCGGAGATAGATGAAACCGCGGGAGATGATGTCGGGATTTTTCAAAACCCGGCCACTCCTGCGGTCGATAGTGACAATCAAAACCACCATGCCGTCATCGGCGAGCATCCTTCGGTCGCGCAAGACCACCTCTTCCACGTCTCCCACCCCCAGCCCGTCAACCATGACGTAACCGGTATCAACCTTCTCTTTGCTTACCTCAAAACCATCTTTGCTAAGGAGGCAAACGTCACCGTTATCTACAAGTTTTATATTGTCCCTGCTAATTCCTACCTCCTCCGCTATTTGGCGGGCTACGGTACGGAAGTGGTAGTAGGCGTGAACGGGAACCAAGAATTTTGGTTTCAGGGTTTTCATTACCAACTTAAGATCCTCCTGGGGGGCGTGTCCTCCGGCGTGGATATCAAGCAGTTTGTAGTTTTGGACCACGTCCACCTGGCGAGCGATATTGTCGGTCAGGGATTGCACGCTGCGTTCATTTCCTGGGACCACGGAAGAAGAGAAGATGACGGTGTCGGTTTTTTTGAGTTGAATATGCTTGTGGCTTCCATCAACGATGCGCATAAAGCCGGAGTTCGGTTCTCCTTGGGCGCCGGTGGTGACGATCAAGACATCTTCGTCCTTGTAGCTATTTACTTCCTGCGGAGAAATTATGGTTCCTTCTTTGTATTTGAGAATGCCTAGGTTTTTGGCAATATCCATATTCTCTCGCATGGAACGGCCATTGATGGCCACCTTTTTCCCCATCTTCTCGGCGATTTTAATAATCTCGGAGATGCGGGTGATCATGGAGGAAAAGGTAGTGAGAATAATTCTCTTTTTGGCCTTCCTCAAAATCTCTTCAATGTTTTTTTCAACCGTCTTTTCCGAGATACCAATACCTTCCTTGATAGCATCCGTGGAGTCCATTAAGTATGTGTGCACTCCCATCTTGGCTACTTTCTCAATCTCATCAAAGCGGTAGATGTTGCCGTCCTTGTCCCGGTCAAGTCTAAAGTCTCCGAAGTGAACGATGTTGCCAATGGGGGTTCCGACTACTACCCCCGTGGAGTCGGGAATAGTGTGCTCGACCCCGAAGAAGGTTAGGTCAAAATACTGCCCAATCTTTTTTTTGTCTCCGTATTTAACCTCAATAATGTTGGGTTTGGGCTCATTAGGAAACTCCGCCTGACGTTTTTCAATAAGAGCCTTAGTGAGTCTTAGAGTATATATCGGAGGGTTGCCAAGTTTTCCTAAGATATAGGGGATGGCTCCAATATGGTCCATGTGGCCGTGGGTGATGACGACCGCCCGGATATTCTCCTTCTTGGGGAGAAGAGACGTTATATTCGGGATAATGTAGTCTATACCGGGAGTATCCTCTTCGGGGAACTGAAATCCCATATCCATAATGACGATCTCGTCTTTGTACTCGAGATAGGACATATTGCGTCCAATTTCCTCGAGACCGCCGAGCGGAATAAAGCGCAAAGTTTCGGCGCCCCCTTTGTGCGGGGTTTCCCTGGAGATTACCTTCTCGGTTGCGGGGTGTCCCGAAGAAACCCTTTTGACGGGAACTCTTCTACTGGTTCTTCTGGTTGTTGTTGGCATTTTTTAAATGTGGGGATGGGGAGAGTCGAACTCCCACGGGCTATTGCCCACAGCGCCCTGAACGCTGCGCGTATACCAATTTCGCCACATCCCCTAGGGGCGGGCACAATCTATTCAATATCAATAAAAGTTCTTCCGGGATTCACCTGAATTTGTATAAGAGATTAATTCTAGTCCGCAGTATACATACAGATTTCAAATAAAGCAACCCTATTGGGCAATAGGCTTCCTGAAAGTGCGTTTGGATTTCACAAACCATTCAGAAACATCCGCGAATCGATCATCACTGGTGTTAATAATGCGTGCGTCATCCACCCCTTGGAGGGTGGGGGTAGTGATAAAGACATAATCAGGTGAGTAAAGGAAGATGGCGGGGACATCAGCGCTGATACGGCTACTTATCTGTTCCAACAAATTAGCGCGGGTAGTTACATCAAAGGTGCGCCTGTATTCTTCAAGGAGGGAATCGGTATCGCTGTCTTGGTAGAGAGCAAGATTGAGTCCTGGATAAAAGCGTTCGTTTGAATGCCAGAAAGCCAAAAGATCATTGCCCTCTTTGACAATATTCCCAAAGAGGATCATTTCGTAGTTGGTATTGCGAAGCACGTCTTCCTGGATGTCTCTTAGGGATCTTTTAACTAGGTTAACTTTTGCCCCCAAGGCCTCCCAATCCACCTTAATTTCCTCAGCGGTTTGAATAAGGAATGGCTCGTCCGGAACAATAAGATCGAGCTCCAAGTTCTTAATGGATTCTGGATCGTAACTAGTGAAAACATTGCCGGCGATGCTAGTGGGGCCAAAAAAAGGAATAGCGCGACCGTCAAAAACTTTATCCACCAATTCATTTCTGCCGACAGCCCCCGAGAGCGCTCTGCGGACACTTAATTTTTTGAGATCTTCGGGAGCAATGCTTTGGTTGATGAAGATGGCGTAATAACGAGAAGAACTTAGATAGTGAGCACTGTGGCGGATAATGATCGGGCGTTCTTTAAGGGGCTCGGCGGTTGAGAGCCCAAAGCCGTCAATTTGCCCTAAATTATACGCGCTGATCAACTCAGAATCTTTACGGAAGAATTTGAATGCGAAGTTGGTAATATATGGAGAGTGGGTAAAGTATGCTTCATTAGCTTTGAGTTTGAAGCTTTTAATAAACCCTCCGGCATCTTTTTCGTGAGAAACTACTTTATACGGTCCAGACCCTATGGGGTTCAAACCATACGGAGTGAGTTGATAATTGGTTACGGGCAGATCCACAAAAAGATGCTTGGGGATGGGACGTAGGGAACGGAGATGGTCTTCTTTGAAGAAGGTGTAGGGGTTTTGCAGAGAAAATTGGACCTCTAGTTCACTCACTCTCGATACGTCTACTCCGTCAAAGCTGCCACGCAAAGGAGAGCGACTGTCGGGGTTGTGGATCACGTCCACCGTAAAGACGATGTCATCGGCGGTAACCTTTCGACCGTCATGCCAAAAAATATTGTCATAAAGGCGCACATTCCAAGTTTTTCCATCAGTTGACTGTTTAGTGCTCTCCGCCATTTCCTCCAGGCTTGAAAAAATCAATCTCGAGATTGCCCGGTCGGTTTCGGTAATGGGGATAATGGGATTCACGAAAGAAGGCTGGCCTACAATTCCCTCCCGGTATGTGCCGCCTTGTGAGGGAACGGCGTAGGTTTTGGTTTTGTAGAAAAGTCCTCCGTAGGTAAGTGAAGAGATGGAAAAAACTGCAACGGCACCATATAAGATTAGGCGCTCTTTTCTGGTTAGAGAGTAGAGTACTTTCAAGAAAAAATTCCTGGAAGGGGTCTTCATTTATTCTTGCCTAGAGAACGAAGTTTAGAATAGCTAATGTAACGAAAAGGGCACCAGCCACGATGGTTGCTATAAAAAGGATGCGCTCTAACCCACGGCGACGCTGGTAGAACCCTCCTCCTCCTCCCCCTCCTCCAAAAAGACCACCGCTATCTGCGGAGCGCTGCTGGAGCAAAACCAGAATAATCAGCACCACCGATACTATTACCTCCAAAATTGTAATTAATCCCATAGTTTTTCTATATAAACCTCGCAGTCAAGCTTATCACGAGATTGGATATCCCGACAATTAGACCCGCCATAAGGAGGTTAGTTAACCCGTCGATTGTAATGGTTGGCAAAAGAACGTCAAGAAAGAGAAGCGTAACCACATTGACTAAGACCGATCCTAACCCCAATGTCAAAAGCAGAATAGGCCCCAGAGCCAAACGTATGA
>CAYIAN010000013.1:0-12726 GCA_964361435.1 uncultured Candidatus Saccharibacteria bacterium | reverse complement strand
CGCCTACGGCGTACGTTGGCGTCCAAAAAGTTGTAGTGGCGGCGGAAGTGATGGTGATACCGCGTTCCCTCTCCTGCTCCATCCAGTCCATAACGGCCGCTCCCTCGTGTACCTCACCAATCTTGTGAGAGATACCAGTGTAAAAAAGGATGCGCTCGCTGACCGTGGTTTTCCCGGCGTCAATGTGAGCGATAATACCGATGTTTCTAACCTTCTCTAAAGGATATTTTCTTGCAGACATGCTCAATTAAGTTTAACGGCGCACAAAGTGGGCAAAGGCACGGTTCGCTTCGGCCATACGGTGAACATCCTGTTTCTTCTTCACGGCGTCTCCTTCGTTTTTGTATGCGGCGAGTAGTTCTTCGGCTAATTTTTCAGCCATGGGCTTACCGGATTTTCCTTGCGCCACCGCGATAATCCAACGGCTGGCTAAAACAAACTTGCGCTCCGGGCGCACCTCAACCGGAATTTGATAGTTGGCGCCTCCTACTCTGCGGGATTGCAATTCCTGTTGGGGAGTAACGTTCTCCAAGGCTTTTTCAAACACTTCCAAGGGTTCCTTCTTGGTTTTTTCTTTTAAAATATCAAAAGCTCCGTAGACCACCCTCTCGGCCGTACTCTTTTTGCCGCCTTCCATGATGTAGTTAATGAAACGGGCTACCGTTACGCTCCCGTACACCGCATCGGGGCTGTACTCCCTTTTATAGTTTCTTTTTCTCCTCATTCCTACTTCTGTGTTTTGGGCTTCTTGGCTCCGTACTTGGAACGTTTCTGACGTCTCGCATCGACGCCTGCGGCATCCAGTCTGCCTCGTACAATATGGTATCCGACACCGGGTAAGTCTTTCACTTTCCCGCCCCTTATTACCACCACCGAGTGTTCCTGAAGGTTATGTCCTTCTCCTCCGATATACGCGGTAACTTCGTGACCGTTGGTCAAACGTACCCTAGCTACTTTCCTCAAAGCAGAGTTTGGTTTTCTAGGGGTGATGGTTGAAACCTTGAGACACACTCCTCTTTTGAAGGGAGACGCATATCTGGATGGCCTATTCTTCAGGGTGTTGAAACCGAAAGAAAGCGCCGGGGAATTATCCTTTTTCTGCGCTCTTTTCCTGCCCTTCTTGATTAACTGATTAATCGTCGGCATAAACGGCTTTCACTATATAGAGAAAATGGGTTTACTGTCAATTAGAATGCGGGTAACGGACCTATAATCAAAGCCGCTAAAAGAGTCGTTACGGAGAAAATCACATCCCCGAAAAACATCAGCAAGATGAAGACCAGCATGATCCCTCCCGCTTCGATACCCTGAAGCGCTCTGCTTAAATTTGGAGGAAGCAAAACGGTGAGGATTTTGGACCCGTCCAATGGGGGGATAGGAATTAGGTTAAACACCGCCAAAAGCACGTTTATAAGGACAATTTGAACCAATAGGGCTATGGCTATGTCACTTAAAAATCCGCTCCCCAAACGGATCAAAAGACCCATAATGAGTGCTATTACCAAGTTTGAACCGGGACCGACCAAAGCCACTTTGAGCGGACCGTATTTAAAATCTTTATGTAACCCCAGAGGATTGTACGGAACAGGCTTCGCCCAACCGATAACAAACGGTGAATTACTCACTATCAAAAGAAAGGGCAAGAGGATGGAGCCGATGGGATCCAGGTGGGGTATGGGATTCAAGGTTAATCTTCCCATATTCTTGGCGGTATCATCCCCCAGCTTCAAAGCCATCACTCCGTGAGACACCTCGTGAATCACCACAGAGAAAAGGAAAATCACTATTTGAAATATGTGAATGGTTATGCTATCCATTATTAGCTATTATTTAGTATACAGAGCTATGAGACAATGCGAAATCTGCGGCAAAGGAAGAAAGATGGCCGGGAAGCGTAACAAACTCCGCGGTCACTTCAATCCCACTCCGCTTCAAGCCAAATATCCAAATCTCCAAAAAACTCTCGACCGGAACGGCAAGAGAGTGCTTGCTTGCACCAACTGTTTGAAAACTCTCGCCAAGAAAGCGGCCAAGGCTTAACCCCTATGGAAATAAAGCTATCTGACAAAAGAACGACCCAGACAGCCGTTGTGTTGCCTCTTTTTGAAAATAAAGGACTTGCCAAACATCCTCTTTTAAAAAACTTCCCTAAAGAAGATCTAGTATATTTAGAGAAAGTTCTTCCTAGGGTGGACTTAGCTGGTAGTCAATCTCGGTTAGTCCACCTACCGTCCAACCCAAACCTGTCCGTATTATTTGTGGGATTGGGTAAAGAAAGCGCGTGGCAGGTACGTTCAGTAGCCATAACGGCAAGAAAAATAGTTACTCTCGCCAAAGAAAATCGCATTAACTCACTGGCTATGGCTCTTAGCGATTTATCCGTTAAGGGTTTGACCAAAGACAAACTGCTCGGTTCGATCGCAGAGAATCTAATAATGGCCGATTATACTTTCAATGATTTCAAAACCAAACCGGATGAGGGTTGGCCTGAAGTGAAAACGGTAACAATCTACGAACCCAAAGTTGATAACAAACTTCGCCAAGTGCTGAAAGAAACTTTGATTATTGCCGATGCCGTTAATAAGTGTCGTATGTTATCTGATACTCCGGGAGCCATAATGACTCCCACTTTCCTGGCCAAGACAGCCTCCAAAATAAGAACCAACACTCCTGGCATAAAAGTCAAAGTTTTAGAAAAAGCGGCCCTTAAGAAGCTTGGAATGGGAGGAGTTATAGGCGTATCCCAAGGATCAGCCGAGAAACCCAAGTTCATCATTCTCGAATACGGCCCGACCAACAAAAAACCTCTAGTTTTTGCCGGCAAAGGAGTAACTTTTGATACGGGGGGTATTAATCTAAAACCGGAAAGCTCTTCATATAATATGCACATGGATATGTCCGGAGGAGCAGCGGTTATTCACGCAATAGAAGCCATCGCAAAATTAAAACTCTCCGTACACGTCGTGGGATTAATACCCGCAGTTGAAAATATGCCTTCCGGCTCAAGCTACCGCCCCGGAGATCTCCTTAGAACCTATACGGGAAAAACCATAGAGGTGTTAAACACGGACGCCGAAGGAAGAATAATCCTGGCTGACGCCCTAGGGTATGCCCAGGATTATAAGCCCCAACTTATCGTGGATATAGCGACCCTTACGGGATCTGCTATGGGGGCCCTGGGACAACGCATGACGGCTTTATTTTCTAACCAAGAAAAACTATTGAATCTGGGGAAAAAAGTGGGAGATCAAAGCGGTGACTACGTTTGGCCCATGCCCTTATGGGATGAATACGATGAAGAAATCAAAGGAACTTTTGCCGACGTGGCCAATATTGGTAAGACCCGATACGGCGGAGCCATAACTGCAGCGGCTTTCTTAAAACAATTTGTGGGAGACTATCCATGGATGCACTTGGATATAGCCCCGACCATGACCAGTATCGAGGGACAGTATCTTACCAAAGGTGCTATTGGTTCTGGTGTTAGATTTCTCGTAGAATTAGCGCGCCAATATAAATAACCGGATCGTAGTGTCAACGGCAGCACGCATGCATGGGGTGCATGTAGACCGAGTTCGAATCTCGGCGGTCCGACCAGTCAAAACTTAAACCACTGAAGTATAAATAAAATAGCCGCAGGGCGGAGGTGCGATCACTCGCACCCCCGCTTACTGCGATTCGATGTCAGTCTGCCGCCGCCTTGTGCTCGGGACTGCACTTGATGATGTCGCTCTCGTCGAACGACTTGTCGGAAAGCGTCAGTAACACGCTCCCCGGAGCCAACACAAACGTGTGATCCACTCCGGTTGGCATCAATATGACCACGGGGGCCTTTATGCCCGTGTAGGTGCCTAGGTCACCGCCATCGGAGTTGGTGACAGTGAGCTTCTCAATCACCCCGGTCACCAGCACGAAGAGCTCCGTCATCACGTCGTGATGGTGATCGCCGAGCCGTTGGGGTCCATCCTCCGTCACTGCGATCCGGTTCACCCGATTTACATCGAACGTAAACGGTAGATCCAGTTCGTGAATCGTTCGTCTCAGGTCCGCATGGACCTCGTTGAACGACATAAACCTCACGTTCATCGTGAACCTTCCTTCCTGGCCAGTAAACTGGCCTCTGTGTGATGTCAAATACCAGGAACTTCTACGTTCACAATAATACAACATAGTAGTTATGTAGTCAAGGGATAAGAGTCTTTCTGCGATTTTATTTATTCCAACTTTATTAAAAGAGATATCGCGTTTGATCGTGGGGTGGTTGTTCTTTTGTAAAATAAAATATCTAGAACATATTCCCCCGGTCGGCCCAGCACTACCACTACTTGCCGGTCGTGGATTACGCACACCTACTGGACGATCCAGTAGCAACCTACCGGGATCCACGAACCGTCCTGCGAAACATCGCTTACTCCATGGAATGGGCCGACTCGACGACGCCGGTCTGCGTCCGCACCAAGTTGGCCAGGAAGATGGCGCAGGAGAGAGTGGAGCTCTTCTTGCTCTTCTTCAAGACTTTGAAGGGACAACTCCAAGAGGAGGGAGTGTACCCGTACCCATTTGTGGGATAGCCACGCCACGGACCATAGACACCAGCCCCCGTGGGAGTCACGCAAGTGATTTCCCACGGGTGCTACTCTTATATTATTTATCCAAACTCCTCCAAAGGTATCTACAGGCCAAAGATTGATACGGTTCCCATTGTTTCGCAACCTTGAGCATTTTGTTAATATCCCCCTTCTTCACTTTATAATGTTTGTGCATAGCGTTTTGCAAACCCATATCTCCAGGAGAACATATATTTGGCCGACGCAAGGTAAACATCAATATCATCTCTGCGCTCCAATTCCCTATTCCCTTAATTTTCAAAAGTGTTTCTCTTACTTCATCATCAGACATGGTGGGTAACTTTCTCAAATTAAGTTTCCCATTTTTGACAGCCAGAGCAACGTTTTTAATATAACTAACTTTTGACCAAGAAGTTCCGCAACCTCTAATCTTGTCGTCTTTGGTTTTTAAAAGTTCTTTTATTGTAGGGTGTCTGCCGCCGTATAAATCTTTGAAGCGACCGATTATCGTATTGGCCGCTTTCCCTGAGAGTTGTTGACCTAAAATAGTTTCCACAATTTCAGAGAAAAGAAATTGGGGATCTGTTTTTGCTCTAGGCCAAGCAGGAAAAGGGTACTCCCTAATTAGCTTGGCCATCACTTTATCCTTCTTTAAATGTTTTAATGCTTTTGTTTCCATAGTTATCTATTTAAGAAAGCTACCTGTGTGGTAGCTCCCTTAAGGTTCCGCTCCAGTTCTTCCCGGAGAAATCCAGGTGGGTTACCGCAGCTTGTCTCCACGGAGGCAAGCGATGTAGGTGTCCCATTGAAAACTGTTTGATCCGGAACTACGAGCGGAACATTTATATTATACAAAAATAGTCTACGTTTTGAAAAAGTCGCGGAGGAGCCCGATCGGTTATCCGATCGAGCTCCCCCACTCCCCTCAAATCATGAAGCCACTTCACACGAACGGCTCGAGCACTCCGAAGAGTGTCTGAAGGTCGTACGGAATCCTCGTGCCGTGTGTAACCTGTGCAATCTCCCGATCGAATCCCTCCCGGAGAAATTCCGGATCGCACATTCCCGTCAATCCGGCCCTCACAAGCACCTGGAGGGTATTGATGTTCCTACAGAACGTCAAAGCCTTCCCCAGTTCTGGGTAATACACCCTGCCCGTGCGATCGACAAGAAGAAGGCGACGCGGATTTGGTTTTTTACCGTCGGCACCCCGTGGGAGAGATGCATGCACTCGATTCATTCCTATCTCTCTTTCCGGCCTCTACGTTCAAGGCCGTTTTGCTTGCGTCTACTGTCGGGAAGCTCTCCACCCCCATTGAGAGGTTTCTTAGTTGTGGTTCCCGCCCTAACTCCGAAGCGCTTCTTTTCCACTGATTCCTTTCCCTATGAGCGTGAGGGGATCACGCCGTTTTTTCTGGTACTACTTGTGTTGCCTAAGCTCCACAAGCAGAAACCGACCTCTTTGGGAGGTCGGTTTCTGTCTGAGGATCTTTGTTTGCTAGTTAGACTCTGACTAAACCAACCCCTTTCTTCCTGACGAGGGTAATCATAAAAAAGACGAATATGCTGGTGGCTGTCAAAAAATTCATTTGAGCTTTCAGGGTAACTTAACTTCGCAAGTGCGTCAATGGACTGTGGAAAACTACTTCTGCCTCTCCAATATACCGGCAATTTGTTTGATCATTGACAGCGCTACTGGTGGCGGCAAAAGACTGTAGGACTCTACACCATCATCGTCTTTCACTACCCAGGGTTCTTCTCTCGTCTCCACTGTGTTTTTTTCTTGATTAAATTCGTGAATATAGGCAGGGGTTATCTCATAGTTATCTAGATATTCTCCGGCCTTATCTACCGGTATGGTGTTGCGCATTAATATTTTGTCTACCCCCTGCAAGGTCATAATTTTAGCCATTACTTCCTCATCTTGCTCCATACGCCCGCGAATAGCCTCTATGCCTTGACCGTCACCCTCCTTGGCAATCATACGGGCATTGTTACATTCTGGATTGTCACACCGAAGAAAAAATTCTTTAGACTCCTTATCGTAACCGACATCTTTAGTTGGCATCAGATTAATATTCCTGGGAGTTTGGCATTTGGGACAAACTGCCCTTGATTTCATGCGGGCATCTATCACGGACTCCGGGAGGTTAATAAATACAAAAAAATCTAGATCTTCTCTGTAACCGATAAGATCCCTAAAAAATATTGAATAGGCTATTTGATCCAGATCTCGCGGGAAGCCGTCAAGAAAAACGGTTTTCTTTTCCATCTCGTGAAGCTCCCACTTCACAAGAGCCAAGGTAAATTCGGTAGGCACTAAAGTTTTGGTACTGCGCGAGGTCAACGCCACTATTGCCTCTTTCAAAGGCATGAATCCCCTGTAGTTTTTCTCTAGAAAATTCTCTAGTTCTGTTTTGGCTTCACTTCCTGCCTCTATAGCTTTAGTAGCAGCTCTCACTATGTCGCCAACCGAAATGTGGGCTATCTTCTCTGTCTCACCCACGGCATCCATAAAAAGTTTTGTATACGTACCCTTCCCTGCGCCCTTTTTCCCAAGAAGATATGCAACGAAGGTTTTGTCTTTTAAATAGCTTCTGATTATCTCGAGTTCCTTTCCCGCTTTCGCTTCGAAATACTCCTTACGTTCTGCGGGGTCATTAAGGTCAAAGGTTCTGGAAACGCTCTCTGTTTTGGTCTTGAAGAGGGGAAAGTTCTTATGGGTAGGCATTATTTTGTCTTTTTCTTAAGAGCCAATCCTAACTCATCGAGCTGTTTTTTGTCCACATCGGATGGGGCATCCATCATAAGATCTCTTCCGTCTCCAGTCTTCGGGAAGGCAATAACCTCCCGGATGTTAGGTTCGTTCTGCAACAGTGCTACCAATCTATCAAGTCCGGAGGCAATGCCGCCATGCGGAGGCACGCCATACTGGAAAGCTCTCAGGAGATGTCCGAATTTCACTTCTATATCAGCCTTTTTATGACCCATAACTTCAAATACAGCTTGGAGCATCTTCGCGTCGTGGTTGCGGATAGAACCCCCGAAGATCTCCCAACCGTTGAGGACAACATCGTACTGGAATGCCTTTATCCCCAAAGGATCCTTCTTGAATGCCTCTTTGAGTTCTTTGGCATCTTTTACCTTGGGCATGGTAAAGGGGTGGTGTACCGCTCCCCAAGAACCATCTTCGCGTTTTTCAAACATGGGGAAGTTAACCACAAACGCTGGAGCCAACTCATTTTTATCCTCTTTGTTCTTTCGCACGTCCGGTCTGTCTGTTCCGTGCTTCTGCATAACTTCGTCGTATGAAAAACGGGGAATTTTTCCGTTTTGCAGGGAAACCTTTCTTTCTGGGTATAGTTCTTTGAATAGGCTCAGGAGAAATCCTTCTACCATCTCCAATACCTGTTCTTCATCTACAAAACTCATCTCTATATCCAATTGAGTAAATTCAGCTTGACGATCACCCCTTGTATCTTCATCTCTGAAGCACCTGACAATCTGGAAATATTTTTCTAAACCCCCGATCATCAAGAGTTGTTTGTACTGTTGGGGAGATTGAGGCATAGCGTAGAATTTACCCGGCTGCTGGCGTGAAGGGATTAAATAGTCTCTCGCACCCTCGGGTG
Organism: uncultured Candidatus Saccharibacteria bacterium; assembly: GCA_964361435.1. GTDB lineage: Bacteria > Patescibacteriota > Minisyncoccia > UBA6257 > Colwellbacteraceae > GWA2-46-10. The sequence goes on along the minus strand of CAYIAN010000013.1, from coordinate 4,526 downwards.
TGGACTTGCTGATGTAGGGCGTTTCAATTTCAATAAATTCTTTGTTAAAGAAATATTGCCTTGCGAAGTTAATAATCTTATGGCGTGCCACTAGATTGTCTCGCAAACGTTTTCTGCGAAGATCCAGGTAGCGGTACTTCATTCTAATTTCCTCATTGATCTCGTAACCGTCACCGTCAATGCCAAAGGGTAATGTCTCAGCTTGAGCCAACACTTCCACCTTGCTTACCCCAATCTCCACCATGCCAGTTGGCAAATCATCGTTCCGCATACCCGCGGGCCTTTCCCCTACTTTCCCCTTAACTTGAATAACCCATTCTGGACGAAGAGTTTCCGCCACTTTGTATGTTGTTTCATCTTTGCCGTTGAAAACAAGCTGGACCGTACCCGTACGATCTCTAAGATCAACAAAAATCAGCTTTCCGTGGTCACGCCTTGCATCCACCCAACCGGAGAGCTCCACCTCCTTCCCTACTTTTCCAGGTGTTTCGTTAGATAATATGCGCATTTGTAGTGTTTTTAGTATAAGAGGAAAAACCCTTTATATCCATAATCTAGTTAGCCAATTCAGTCTTTACTCCCACCCTCCCGCTTTCTATGGTCAGCTTTACCCGCCCGTTTTTATCTGTCCTGTATATAGTAGACCCAATTCCCGCAAGTCTTTGCAATGTCGCCTCTGTGGGATGACCAAAACGATTATCCCCCACTTCAACTACGGAAATCAAAGGAGTTGCCTCCTCCAAGAAACTCATACTAGTTGAATATTTGGAGCCATGATGCGCTACTTTCAATACGTCTATATCCATATCGTATTTCTCAAGCAAGACTTCCTCCGCTTCAAAACCTATGTCTCCGGTAAAGAGAATCTTCACCCCTTCCCCCACAAGCTCGGTAACCAGAGAGCCTTCATTCAAATCCCTATGCGCCAAAAGTCCTTCACTTGGAGATAGAACATTTATTTGCTTGTCTTTGTAACTTACTTTATCCCCCTCACCCAAAACAATAATGGGAACCTTTTCTTCTTTTAATATTCTCTTGAATTCATCCCAAGCTTCACCTTCTCCCTCCTCGCTGTTGAATATAAAAGCTCCTACCTTATATCTTTGAATCACATCCTTAATCCCTCCGTAGTGGTCTAATTGAGCGTGGGTTATCATAACCAAATCTATATACCTATCAGTTGGAAAAAGTATTTCCCCCAATTCAAAAAGAACTTCCTTGGTCGGCCCGCCGTCTATTAAGACCTTCACCCCGTCTGGAAAAACAATCAACTGACTATCCCCCTGCCCCACATCCAGAAAATACACTTCGAGAGGAACATCTCTCAATCTTTCTATAACCCCCTGCCAGATTACACCGTTAAAACCAACTAAGGCCAAAAAACTTAATGATAAAAATTTCATAGCTTAGGAAAACACTACTTATCCATCCCGCTATTAATGATAGGTGAAAAGATACAAAACCAAGAATGGTTGTTAGAAATGATAACAGCATAGTGATGGGGATAAACTCCAAAATTAAGACATTGCTAATAAGGGCCACCGGAGAGAAAAACCCGAAGGCATATAACACAATCGGCAGTACAGCAATTTGGGCGGAGGCTGTCTGCAAGGCATTCTTTTTCCACGACAAAAACCCCTCGCTTTGAATATTGAATTTCTTTTCCAAAAACGGATATAGATAAACAATTCCCAACAGCGCGGCGAAGGAGAGTTGAAAACCGACATCATCTACTCCGACTCTCGGGTTAAACAAAATCATAACCAGGGCAGCCAGAGTAATAGCGTTTCTGGGACTATACGACCGATTCTGATTTTCAGCCAAAAGCAGGATCAACCCCATTATGCCTGCCCTAATCACTGAAGGCGCGGCCCCCGTCATCACCACAAACCCTGGAATAATAAGCAGGCTTAAATAAAAGGCAATTTTTCGGTTCCAAAGATAAGAAAAAATTCCTGAAATTACCATAACCAGAATCGCAATATTGTACCCGGAAAGAGCGACTATGTGAGTGGTGCCACTATTGCGCATAGCCTGCTCAAAATCATCTGTAAATTCGGACCTTTCACCCAATAGCAAACCTGAAGCCAAAGCTGCGTGTTCCGCGGGCAAGACTGCTTCTAGCTTGCCAACTAAGGAACCCTTAAGGCCGATGAGCGCCTTCCTAACGCCATTTCCCCTGTTTTTCGTCATTACATCCATGCCCCCGGGGAAAGAAGCTATATTGAATCCACCTGGAGAAATCTCTACCGAACCTTCAAATGCAATCCAGTCTCCGTATTCAAACGAAACCCCGGGGGCAGTATATAACTGCACTTCCCCTCGATAGGGTTCATTTAGTTTGACTGAGAGTTTGGTGCTATTGATTCCCTCTTCTGGCTCTTTGACCACTAACCCTTCAAAATATCTATCTTCACCAAGTGGAATAACGTCTTTTTGTAAAACGTCATAAAGGTGAAGGTAAAAAAATCCCGAAAAACAGATAGCCGTGAAAATCAACGTTTTCCTGATCCCTATAGAGAAAATAAATTTGGACATTAAAAAGGCGCCTAAGAGCGTCCACCAAATTCCTATTCCAAACCCCGCTGACAGAGTGCCTACTATAAAGAAGAGGGCGATATAGAAAACTTTATCGTGCAGAGGCATACTTTTTTATTCAATCACAAAATAATTCCTCCTCCCAAAAGCTTTCCTTTTCTGTTGTAGAAAACGGCGCTTTGCCCAGGCGCCACAAATCGGACGGGTTGGATAAATTCCAGTAAGAGATTGTCTCCGGATTTCCTCAGTGTGGCTTCCTGAAGATCCTGTCTATAACGTACCCTCGCAAAAACTTTACTTGGTAAAACCAGATCCTCATTTAACCTAAAATCTCCGACGAATATCTTTGATTTTTCTAAATCCTCTGCATCCCCTTCCGCGAGAACTACTGTATTGGTTTTGACATCCTTATCCACTACGTAGTGAGGTGTATTCAAAGCCACGCCTAACCCGTGCCTTTGGCCGATAGTATACAAATGCGCTCCCCCGTGGGTACCAACTACTACCCCATCGAGATTAAGCACCTTTCCCTCTTTACTCTCCAGATACTCACTTAAAAATTCTTGCAAGGTCACTTGCCCTATAAAACAGATTCCTTGAGAGTCTTTCTTGTCTGCCACATGCAGTTTTGCCTCTCGAGCAATTCTTCTTACTTCACCCTTTTGCATGTCCCCTAAAGGGAATAAGATTCTAGCGAGCCTCTCTTCTCCCAAGGTCCAAAGAAAATACGATTGATCTTTGTTCTTATCTTCGGCCTCATATATATAGCTTCTATCTCCATCTCTAACTAACTTGGCGTAGTGCCCGGTTGCTATAAAATCAGCTCCCATGGATAGAGCCTTGTCAAAAAAGAGACCGAACTTAATCTCCTTATTACACATCACATCCGGATTGGGGGTAAGACCGTTGCGGTAACTATTGATCATATAATCGACCACCCTTTTCTTATACTCTTTTTCCATATCTAAAACGTGAAAAGGAATCCCTAGCTCGCTGGCAACCAAACGAGCATCCCGTGCCTCTTTCTCATCGCAACCGTTCTTATTCCAACATTTAAGATGGACTCCTATTACTTCATATCCTTGTTTTTTAAGGAGATATGCGGAAACAGACGAGTCCACCCCGCCTGACATTCCGACAAACACTTTCTTGGGTCCAGAGCGCTTCATCGCGTTATAAGGTTTAGCAAATTAACTAGACCCTTTCAACGTACTCTCCTGTTTCGGTATTAATCCTTATCACGTCCCCGGTCTCCACGAACATGGGTGTGGAGATCTTAGCTCCGGTTTCTATAACTACCTGCTTGGTTCCACCTTGGGCAGTATTGCCTTTTACGTTAGGCGGAGCTTCAACTACTTTATATTCGGCTTTTACGGGCACCTCTACGTTAATTATTCTTTCGTTGAATTTAATCGCCCTCACAACCATCTGGGTTTTCAGAAAATCTGTCTGATCTCCGAGGATCTCTTCGTTTATAGAGAACCTATTGGATGGATTCCCTATTTCGTGGAACCAATATTCGCCGTTACGAGCGTAAATAAACTCTGCATCTATTTTTTCGAGCTCAGCTTCTTCAAATGTTTCTGAAGATTTAACTGTCTTATCAAATATTTTCCCATCTACTAAATTTTTTACCTTAAGCTGTGTGTTAGCGCTACCCCGTCCAATGTGCTGGTGCGATACGAGCATCACTAAATATGGGTCTCCCTCGATAATGACGAGGGATCCCTTTTTTACATCGTTAATCCCGAGACTCATGCTCCTTGTCTAATGCCCCCTTAAGCGCATTCTGCAACTTACCCTTGTCTATTTCGGGGGCTTTCTTTTTGGGAAGCCCTTTTTTCAACACGTCTAACCCCTCTTCTCCCCTTCTTTGAGCCTTATCTCCCACCCCCTGGGCGGCGGCTTCATACTGAATGTTTATTTTCCTTTCAATTTCCTCTACCGGCACTCCATACTTTCGTCTGCTGTTTTCTATAGATCGGAAG